>JBDHSS010000112.1:0-8512 GCA_039808205.1 Paracoccaceae bacterium
GGTGATCGGCCTTCAGGATCTGGTCGGCCGCGCCAACGACGTCGGCAAGACGCTGCGCGAGCCGTTCCTGTTCCTGACTGCGGTGCTCGCGGTCTACCTCTTCATCACCTGGGTCTCGAACGTCGCGCTCGAGGCGACGGAGCGGCGGGCGAGCCGGGGGATGGCCGGTGCGGGTTGATCTCGTCCTCGCCAACTGGCACCTGTTCGCGCGCGGCCTCGTCGTCACGCTCGAGCTGACGGCGATCGCCTTCGGCGTCGGTTTCCTCCTCTCGGTGCCGGCGGCGCTGGCGCGGGCGCGGCGGGTCCCCTGGGTGTCGCTGCTTCTCGGCGGCTGGGTGTACCTGTTCCGCGGCACGCCGCTCCTGGTGCAGACCTTTCTCATCTACTACGGCCTCGCCCAGTTCGGCTGGATCCGCGCGAGCTGGGCCTGGACGTTCCTGCGCGACCCGTGGTGGTGCGCGGTCATCGCCTTCTCGCTGAACTCCGGCGCCTACTCGACCGAGATCCTGCGCGGCGCGATCGAGACGACGCCGAAGGGCGAGCTCGAGGCGGCGCGCGCGCTCGGGCTGAAGCCGTGGATGGTCGACTACCTGGTGCTGCTGCCCGCGGCGCTGCGCCGCTCGCTGCCGCAGTACGGCAACGAGGTCGTGTTCATGCTGCACGGCTCGGCGGTCGCGAGCATCATCACCATCCAGGACATCCTCGGCGCCGGCCGCACGCTGAACGCCAGGTTCTATCTCGCCTACGAGGGCTTCCTGACCGCGGCGGTCCTCTACATGGCGATCACCTTTCTGCTGGTGCTCGGCTTCCGCGGGCTCGAGGCGCGCTACCTGCGCCACATCGCGCTGTCGCACTGAGGCCGGCGCCCGGCTTGTTTCGGGCCTTGCCACGGGGCGGCGCGCGCTATCTCCACCCCTGACCGCCGCCGCCGTGGAGCCGCCGGCATGTGCCACCGCGTCGCCCTCGCCCTAGCCTTGTCGGTCCTTGCCGGCAACCCGGCGCCGGCCGAGGACGCGGGCATCGAGGTCGACGCGGCGATCGTGCTCGCGGTCGATGCGTCGCGGTCGATGGACGCGACCGAGCTCGCCGTCGAGCGCGACGGCTACCTCGCGGCGCTCCGCCACCCGGAGCTGATGCGTGCGGTGGCGGCGGGCCGGCTCGGGCGGGTGGCGATCGCCTATTTCGAATGGGCAGCCCAGGTGCAGGACGAAGCCGTGGTGCCCTGGCGCATCGTCGACGGCCCGGCGAGCGCGGCGGCGCTGGCCCGGGACATCGCCGCGATCCCCCTCGCCAGCCGCCGCGGCACATCGATCTCGCGCGCGATCGACTTCGGCGCGCTGCTCCTCGACGACCCGGGCATCCGCAGCCCGCGCCGGGTGATCGACGTCTCCGGCGACGGCGCCAACAACATAGGCCGCCCGGTCACCCAGGCGCGCGACGCGGCGCTCGCCCGCGGCGTCACCATCAACGGCCTGCCGATCATCGCCAGCGACGGCGGCGCCCTGCCCGACCTCGATCGCTACTATGCCGAGTGCGTGGTCGGCGGCGACGGCGCCTTCGTCATGGTGGCCCGCACCGGCGCCGAGCTCGCGCGCACCATCCGCCGCAAGCTCGTCGTCGAGATCAGCGGCACCCCGCCCGAGCCGCGCATGCTGCCGGCGCAGTTCACGCCGATCGACTGCATGGTCGGCGAGTGGTTCTACCGGCGCCGGACCGAGCCCTGAGCGGCCGCCCTGCGGCGTCCGATCCCTTGCCGCACGCGGGGCGATCGCGTACTGCTGCGGGCCAAAGCCAAGCGGAGCTCCCATGATCGGCCGCCTCAATCACGTCGCCATCGCCGTTCCCGACCTCGCCGCCGCCTCGGCGCAGTATCGCGACACCCTCGGCGCCCGCGTTGGGGCGCCGCAGGACGAGCCGGACCACGGCGTCACCGTGGTATTCATCGAGCTGCCGAACACCAAGATCGAGCTCCTGCATCCCTTGGGCGAGAGCTCGCCGATCGCGGGCTTCCTCGCCAAGAATCCCGGCGGCGGCATCCATCACATCTGCTACGAGGTCGACGACATTCTCGCCGCCCGCGACCGGCTGCGCGACCAGGGCGCGCGCGTGCTCGGCGACGGCAACCCGAAGATCGGCGCCCACGGCAAGCCGGTGCTGTTCCTGCACCCGAAGGACTTCACCGGCACCCTCGTCGAGCTCGAGCAGGCATGACCGTCCTCTCCGCGCTGGTGCTGTTCTGGGTGATCTGGTTCCTGGCGCTGCAGGCCATCATCCCGATCGGCCTCAAGACCCAGGGCGAGGCCGGCGAGATCGTCGAGGGCACGCCGTCCTCGGCCCCGGTGAACCCGATGCTCTTGAAGAAGGCGATCTGGACCACGATCGTCACCTTCGCGATCTGGGCCCCGGTCTGCGCCTTCATCCTCTGGAGCGGCGTCACCGTGCGCGACATCGACTTCTTCCACCGCATGGGCCCGCCGCTGCCCTGAGCCGGTGGCCTCGCTGCGCGGGACGTGCTATCCTCGCCCGGCATTCGAGCCGCAGGGAGCCGCTGATGAAGATCGCAACCGTGCTGATGACCGCGCTTCTCCTCGCCGCCGCCGCCGGCAATGCCATGGCCTGCAGCGGCGCCTGGAAGCAGACGACCGCGCAGAACGGCGACACGCCGATCCTGCCGCCGAGCGACGCCCGGAGCTGACACCCGCCGCTAGGCCGCCGGCACGTCGCCGGCGAGGCGGTGGAACTGGTGGGTGAAGACCGCCACGCCGACGAGCGGCACGACGAGGTTGAGGACCGGCACGCTGAGCGGCACCGCCATCGCGGTGCCCGCCAGCCACAGCCGCAGCCGGTGGGCCCGCGCGAGCCGCGCCGCCGCCGCCCGCCCGATGCGGCGCGCGGCGACGAGCTGGAAATATTCCCGCCCGAGCAGGAAGCCGTTTACCAGCCAGAAGATCACCGGCGCGAGCGGCGTCACCGCCACGTAGATGACGAGCGCGAACAGGTTCGCGACGACGACGAGCCCGAAAAAGCGCAGGCCGTCCGACATCTGCTCGCCCACGCTCATGCCGCGCGCCGGCGGCAGCGCCGGATAATGCCGCTCCTCGACCGCGGCAGCGACGCCCTCGAGAAAGAAGCCGACGACCCCCGCTGCCACCGGCACCATCAGCACCACCGACAGCGCCAGCATCGCCACCACCGCCGCCCCGAACGCTAGGTCCTCGACGAAGCCGACCTGACCGATCCATGGCAGCGTCACGCTGTCGGGCACCGCCCAGCCGACGAGGACGAGCACCGCCGCGGACACCACGGCGAGCGCGACCAGCGTCGCGGCCAGCGCCCGGAGCACGACGCGCAGGAAGCGCGGATCGCCGAGCTGCGCCAGCGCCCGGCCGAGGTCGGCGAGAAGGCTCAATCGCCGAGCCAGGTGACGAGCGACGGCACGTCCGGTCGCGGCCGCTCCGGCACCGGCACGGCGCAGCTGCCGATGTAGACGAAGCCCGCCAGCCACTCGTCCGGCATCAGCCCCAGCTCGCGCTCGAGGATCACCCGGTCGTAGGCGGCCCAGCCGGTCAGCCAGCTGGCCCCCCAGCCGGCGGCGAGCGCGGCGTTGAGGAGCGACAGCGCCGCCGCCCCCGCCGACAGCGTCTGCTCGACCGCCGGCACCTTGTCGGTCGGCCGCGGCACCCCCACCACCGCCACCGCGAGCGGCGCCTGCTCGAACGCGAGCGCGCCTTTGTCCGGGTCGTCGCCGGTCATCCCGGCGCGGGCGCGGATGGCCGACGCGAGGCCCGCCTTGGCCGCCCCCTCGATCACCACGAAGCGCCAGGGCTCGAGCTTGCCGTGGTCGGGCACCCGCGCCGCGGCGGTCAGGAGCCGCATGAGCTCGTCGCGCCCCGGCGCCGGCGGCGACAGGAGCTTCGCCGGCCGCGAGCGCCGCCGCAGCAGGAAGTCGAGCACAGCGTCGTCCGCCGCCGCCCGGGTCTCGACCAAGCCGTCCTCTGCCATCGTCCTCTCCCTCAGCCGACGCGGCCCCACATGTGCCGCGACCGGCACCGCGTCAACCCGCTACTCGCGCGCGAGGAAGCGGTCGGCCAGCCGGTGCTCGCGCCGCCCGGCGCGGAACGCCGCCGCGAGCGCCTCGGGATCGTAGTGCGTGGCGACCCAGGTGCGGAAGGTCATCGGCTCGTCCGCCACGTCGGCGGCAAAGCGGTCGAGCATGAGATCGAGGATGCCTGCCGGCCCGACCGCGAAGTGCAGGAAGCGCCAGCTGAGCTGCGCGCGCGCCGCCTCCGGGGTCGCGTCCTCGCGGAGGAGCAGGTAGAGCGCCGAGACGAAGCCGGCGCGGTCCGCACCCGACTTGCAATGGATGAGGAACGGCTGCGGCAGCCGCGCGAACACCGCGTCGAGGGCGGCGATCTCCTCCCGCGTGGGCAGGCTGCGGGCGGAGAGCTTGAAGTCGACGAGCTCGATCCCCGCGGCACGGCAGGCCTCGACCTCGAGCAGGTAGGAGCCGTGCTCGGTGGCGCCGCGCAGGTTCAGGATCGCCCGCACACCTTCGGCCGCCAGCCGGCTGATAGCCCGCGGATCGGGCTGCGCCGAGCGCCAGACCGCGGGCGCCACCCGCGCCCGGTTCGGCACCAGCATGCGCAGGAGGCCATGGTCGAAGACCAGCATGTCGATCGTCGCGTCGCGCCGCGCCCGGGCCGTGTCGAGCGTGCCGCTCCAGCGGTCCTTCCAACGCCGCTGCCAGCGCCGGATCGCCCCCTTGCGGCGCATCAGCCCGGTGCCGGGCCGGGATCGGAGGCGACGCGGCAGGGCGCGGTGAGCGTGCCGAGCGCCTGGTGCTGCCGACCGTCCGCGTCGAAGTTCGCCGGGTCGAGCCACGCCTGCCAGGCCGGCGCCAGGCAGCGCCAGTCGCCGTCGGTCATCGCGAACCAGGCGGTGTCGCGGTTACGGCCCTTGACCACCGTCGCCTGCCGGAAGACGCCCTCGAAGGAGAAGCCGAAGCGCTGCGCCGCGCGCCGGCTGGCGCGGTTCAGCGCGTCGCACTTCCACTCGAAGCGCCGCCAGCCCTCGCGGAACACCCACTCGGCGAGAAGGTGGATCGCCTCGCTGGCCGCGCGCGTGCGCTGCAGCCGCGGCGCATAGCAGATGTGGCCGACCTCGATGGAGCCCGCCTCCGGCGTGATGCGCATCAGGCTCGCCACCCCGCCCGGCAGCCCGCTCGCGCGGTCGATGACTGCGAAGAACAGCGGATCGGGCTTGCCCGCCATGCGGCTCACCCATGCCGCGTATTCCGCCTCGGCCTCGAAGGGGCCATAGGGCAGCCAGGTCCAGATCGCGTCGCTCTCGCGGTTGGCGGCGTGGAGCGCCGACGCGTGGCAGGGCGCCAAGGGCTCCAGCCGCGCGTAGCGGCCGGTGAGCGCCATCGGCCCCGGCCAGGGCGGCGGGCTCCAGTCCGGCAGCAGCTTCCCGAGCTCGACCATGCCTCGCCTCCCGTCGCCCCTGAGCGCGGGCATGCCACGCCGCCGGCGCCCGCGCAACCACGGGCAGCGCCGCCGGACAGCCGGCTCAGCCGAACGAGAAGCCGTCCGGGTAGTCGTGCTTGCCGTCGAAGTCGTGCTTGCCGAGCGGAACGCCGAGCTGCTTCAGCCCGACGTGCGCCATTGCGTGGTGGAAGTAGAGGTTCGGCAGCCCGAACTCGAAAAGAAAGACCTCGCCCGGCAGGTCGAGCACCGCAAACCCCGCCTGCTCGGTGATGACCCGCGTCTCGGCAGCGGCGAAGTCGGCCGGATCGAGGCTTTCGAGATGCGCCCGCGCCGCCGCCAGCCGCGCGCGAAGCCCCGCGGCGTCGAGCGGGTGGCGCAGCTCCGGCACCCGGCCGCCGGCGAGCGGAAAGGCGATGCGCAAGGTGAACTGCACCGCGGTGGCCACCTGCCGCGCCACCGGCAGCATCCGCGCCGCCGGCCGCTGCGCCAGCGCCGCAGCGAGGTCGTCGCCGAGGTGCGCCTCGGCACGGGCGAGCTCCGCCTCCAGCCGGTCGAGCACGCCGATGAAGACCGGCACCGTGGCGCGCCAGAGCGGCGGCGCCGCGCCCTCTCGCGGCCTCTCCATCGGCATCGCGCCTCCCCCTGCGTCCGCCGCTCCCAGTTGCCACGATCCCCGGCCCCCGGCAAGGCGGCGGATCGCGCGCGCGCCCCGGCGAGGGCACCTGAGGCGGCGCCAGCCGCCGACGGCGGAGCGGGGGCTCGATGCCCCCCGACGCCGGGCCCCGGTCGGGCGCGCGCCACGCCGCCCGTCTTGATTCCGCCGCGGCGCTGCCGCAGAGAGGGCGGGCACAAGGCCTCGGGGGACATGCCGGACATGACGCGCATCGAGACGACGTTCACGGCGCTCGCCGCTGCCGGTCGCAAGGCCTTCGTCGCCTTCGTGATGGCCGGCGACCCCGACCCCGAGACCGCCGAGGCGATCCTCCTCGGCCTGCCCGCCGCCGGCGTCGACGTCGTCGAGCTCGGCATGCCGTTCACCGACCCGATGGCCGACGGCCCGGCGATCCAGCGCGCCGGCCAGCGCGCGCTCGACGGCGGCCAGACCATGGACCGCACGCTCGCCATGGTGCGCGCCTTCCGCGCCCGCAACCCGGCGACGCCGCTGGTGCTCATGGGCTACTACAACCCGATCTATGCCCGCGGCGTCGACCGCTTTCTCGCCGAAGCGCGCGACGCCGGCGTCGATGGCCTCATCGTCGTCGACCTGCCGCCCGAGGAGGACGCCGAGCTCTGCCTGCCGGCGCAGGCGGCCGGCATCGACTTCATCCGCCTCGCGACGCCGACGACCGACGACCGCCGGCTGCCGCGCGTGCTCGCCAACACCTCGGGCTTCGTCTACTACGTCTCGATCACCGGCATCACCGGCTCGGCCGCGGCGAGCGCCGGCGCCGTCGGCCCCGAGGTCGCCCGCATCAAGCGGGCGACGCCGCTGCCGGTCTGCGTCGGCTTCGGCATCCGCACCGCCGAGGCTGCACGCGAGATCGCCGGCGTCGCCGACGGCGCCGTCGTCGGCTCGGCGATCGTCGAGCGCATTGCCGCGGGCGACGGACCCGAGGCGGTGCTCGGCTTCGTGCGCGGCCTCGCCGCCGCCGCCCACGCCGCCTGAGGCCCGCGGTTTCGGCCTTTTCCCGTCGGCGGAATTCGTCTATGCACCCGCCCCGAGCGGTCCTGCACCCTTGGAGGAGGGCCGCTCGGGCAATCTGAGGAGCACCACGATGGCAGAGACACCGGTTCTCGAGGCCGTGGCGCGCGCAGGGGTCGGCAAGGGGGCCGCCCGGCAGGCGCGACGCGACGGATACGTACCTGGCGTGATCTATGGCGGCAAGGAGCCGCCGCAGGCGATCAACGTCCGCTTCAACACGCTCTTGAAGCAGCTGAAGGCAGGCCGATTCCTGTCGACGCTGATCAACGTCAAGGTCGACGGCACCGACAACGTGGTGATCTGCCGCGGCGTGCAGCGCGACGTGGTCAAGGACCTGCCGACGCACGTCGACTTCCTGCGGCTGACCGAGCGCTCGCGCATCGCGCTCTTCATCCCGGTCGAGTACGTGAACCGCGACAAGTCGCCGGGCCTGAAGCGCGGCGGCGTCTTGACCGAGGTGCGGCCGGAGATCGAGCTCGTGGTGACCGCGGGCGACATCCCCGCGAGCATCGTCGTCGACCTCGCCGGCACCGAGATCAACGACACCATCCACATCTCGCACATCACCCTGCCCGCGGGCACCAGCCCGACGATCACCGACCGCGACTTCGCGGTCGCGAGCATCCAGGCGCCGTCCGGCCTGCGCGCCGAGGAGGACGAGACGGAGGCCGAGGCGGCGGCGGGGTGAGACCCCGCGCGCCGGCCTCGCGCCCTCGCCCGCCGCGCGCGACCCGCGCGGTGGGCCGCGCCTGCCGGAGACCCGCGCCGTGAAGCTTCTCGTCGGCCTCGGCAACCCCGGCCCGGCCTACGCCCGCAACCGGCACAACATCGGCTTCATGGCCGTCGACGCCATCGCCGCGGGCCACGGCTTCGGGCCATGGCGCGCGCGCTTCCAGGGCCAGGTCGCCGAGGGCCGCCTCGGCCGCGAGAAGGTGCTGCTCCTGAAGCCCGGCACCTTCATGAACCTCTCGGGCGACGCGGTGCGCGCAGCGCTCGGGTTCTACAAGCTCGCGCCCGCCGACGTCGTTGTGCTGCACGACGAGCTCGACCTGCCGGCCGGCCGGGTGCGGGTGAAGACCGGCGGCGGCCACGCCGGGCACAACGGCCTCCGCTCGATCGACGCGCACATCGGCCCGGCGTTCACCCGCGTCCGTCTCGGCATCGGCCACCCCGGCGACAAGCGGCTGGTGACGCACCACGTGCTCGGCGACTTCGCCCGCGCCGACGACGAGTGGCTCGACGGCCTGCTTCGCGGCATCGCCGACGGCGCGCCCGACCTCGCCGAAGGCAATGCCGCGGGCTTCCTTGCCGCCGTCGCGCGGCG
>JBDHSS010000113.1:0-8466 GCA_039808205.1 Paracoccaceae bacterium
AGCACCACGCCGGCGGCCACCGCCGCGGCGAGCGCGCCGGCGGACAGCATGGCGTCGCCGCCGCGCGCGAGGCCGTCGGCGCCGACGAAGAACAGCACGAACATCGCGACGTTGAGAAGCGCGCTCGTCGCGTCGACCGGCCGGTGCGAGGTTTCCGAATGCGGCAGATAGCGCAGCGCCAGCCAGCTGTTGACGATCCCGAACGGCACGTTGACCGCAAAGAGCCAGGGCCACGGCCCGACGGCGAGGATCCCGGCGGCGAGCGACGGCGCGACCGCGGCGGCGATCGACACCACGAGGCCGTTCAGCCCGACGCCGCGGCCGAGCATCGCGTCGGGATAGGTGTGACGCACCAGGGCGCCGTTCATGCTCATGATCGCCGAGCCGCCGAGGCCCTGCAGCACGCGCGCGGCGACGAGGCCGCCCAGGCTGCTCGAGAGCGCGCAGAGAAGCGAGCCGAGGGTGAAGACGACCACGCCGGCCACGTAGACCCGCCGGTAGCCGGCCCGCTCGCCGAGCGCCGCGAGCGGCAGCAGCGTTGCCACGATCACGAGCTGGTAGGCGTTGACGATCCAGACCGCGACCGAGGGCTCGGCACCGAGCTCGCGGGCGATGCTCGGCAGCGCGACGTTGACCACGGTTCCGTCGAGCACCGCCATGGTGATGCCGATGGCGATCGCCAGCATCGCGAAGTAGCGCTGCGGCACCGGCAGCCCGTCGGGATGGATCTCGTCGCGCATGGTCGGGCACAGTTGGCCCGGCGCGGGCCGAGGGCAAGGGGGGCCTTGCAAAGCCCGAGCGGCTGGCCTAGGTGCAGCCGTCCGAGGGAGGCAGAGATGATGGCCCGCACCAATCCGCTGCAGTTCATCCAGCAGGTCCGCGCCGAGACCGCGAAGATCGTCTGGCCGACCCGGCGCGAGACCATGCTGACCACGGTCATGGTGATGATCATGGCCGCGCTGTTCGCGATCTTCTTCTCGGTCGTCGACCTCCTGATCCGCCAGGGCCTGGAGCTGATCCTGCAGCTGGCGTCCTGAGCCACCCCCGCCGACGGCAAGCCGGACCTGCTCCCAGCCACTTCCCAGGCTTTCATACGGCCTTGAAACCTGGAGAGCAGTCGTTTTCCGGCAACAGCCGGAAAACCGGCAAAGAAGACAATGCGCGCACCGCGCGCACCTTGTCGCGGCAAAGGCCGCGCCCCGCCCAAGCCGCCACCGCCCCGCCGGCAATCCAGGCACCGAGGCGGCACCAGCCGCCTCCCGGCGGAGGGGGGCTCGATGCCCCCCTTCGCCGGGGCCCCGGCTCAGGCCTCCGACGCCGGCGACGAGAACATCGCGCGCAGGTTGACCGACGAGCGGCAGCCGAGGCACGGGCGGTCGGTGGCGAGGAAGCGCTCCATGGCCGCACGGCCGGCGTCGCGCAGCTGCAGCAACAGCGACCTCGACAGCGTCGTCTTGGTGACGAGGCCGAGCTGGTTCATCAGCGCGTCGTCGCTGACCGAGTGCACGCGATAGCGCTTCTTCACCCCCGGCTGCAGCGCCCCCTCGTCGAGCAGGCGGTTCACGAAGTCGATGGCGCGCAGCTCGTCGAGCAGCGAGTCGTTGAAGCTGATCTCGTTGATCCGCGTCAGGATCTCCGACGAGGTGTGCGGCAGCTCCTCACGATAGAGCGGGTTGATGTGGACGATGACGAGGTCGCCCGCGGCCGTGTTGTCGTGCAGCGGGTAGAGCGCGGGGTTGCCGGTGTAGCCGCCGTCCCAGTAGGCCTCGATCCGTCCGGTGGCCGGGTCGAAGATCTGGATCGCCTGGAACAGCGTCGGCAGGCAGGCCGAGGCGAGGATCGCGTCGGAGGTGATCTCGCCGTCGATGAAGATGCGCGGCTTGCCGTCGCGAACGTTGGTCGCGTTGACGAAGAGCTTCGGCCCTGGGTCGGCGCCCATCGCCCGCGTGTCGATCATCTCCTCGACGATGCCGCGCAGCGGGTGGTAGTTGGCCGGGTTGAACTGGTAGGGCGAGAACACGCGGGTGATCGTGTCGGCGGCGATGACGCCGGGATTGAGCTCGAGCATCCGCGCGGTCAGCGCCGGCGGCACCGAGGCGAGCCGCAGCCAGTCGACGATCGCCTCGCCGAGCGGGCCGTCGAGGCCGCTGATGCGGAACCAGAAGGTCTCGAGCCACTGGCGCGCGCCCTCGCGGTCGCCGAGCACCCAGCCGTGCTTCAGGGCGGCGGCGTTCATCGCGCCGGCCGAGGTGGCGGTGATGCCCTCGATCTCGATCGTCTCGTCCTCGAGCAGCCGGTCGAGCGCGCCCCAGGTGAAGGCGCCGTGCGCGCCGCCGCCCTGCAACGCAAGGTTGACGATGTGCCGCACGCCCCTGCCGCCCCGGCTCAGAGCGCGGTCCAGCCGCCGTCGACCGACAGCGTGGTCCCGGTGACCTGGTCGGCGGCCGGCGAGCACAGGAAGGCGACGCAGCCGCCGACCTGCTCGACGGTGGCGAACTGCTTGGACGGCTGGCGCTGCAGCATCACCTCGCGGATCACCCGCTCGCGGCTCATGTCGTACTGCTGCATCGTCGCGGGGATCTGCGCCTCGACGAGCGGGGTCAGCACGTAGCCCGGGCAGATCGCGTTGGCGGTGATCGGCTCCTCCGCCGTCTCGAGCGCGGTCACGCGGGTGAAGCCAACGATGCCGTGCTTGGCCGCGACATAGGCCGACTTGAAGGGCGAGGCGGTCAGCCCGTGCGCCGAGGCGATGTTGACGATCCGCCCCCAGCCCTGCGCCCGCATCAGCGGCAGCGCCGCCGCGGTGGTGTGGAACGCCGAGCTGAGGTTGATGGCGATGATCCGGTCCCATTGCGCCACGGGGAAGTCCGGGATCGGTGCCACGTGCTGGATGCCGGCGTTGTTGACGAGAATGTCGACCCGCCCGAGCGCCTCGGCGGCTTGCGCGACGAGCGCGCGGCAGGCAGCACCGTCGGCCATGTCGGCCTTGACGTAGAGCGCGCGCACGCCGTGCTCGGCGGCGAGGCTCGCGGCGAGGGCGCGGTCCTCGGCGCTGTCGGTGAAGGAGTTGAGCACGACGTCGGCGCCGAGCCGTGCGAGCTCGCGCGCGATGCCGAGGCCGATCCCCGAATTCGAGCCGGTGACGACAGCGACCTTTCCTGCGAGCGACATCTGGCGTCTCCTTCCCGGGTCCTGGCTGGTGGTTCCCCGCCTTATAGATGCTGCCGTTGCGAAGACAATATCGCGGCGCCACACCGGCCCCCCCGCGCCGGGTCGGCTTCCGCCGGCCGCGGCTTGTCGGGCGCCGGAAAACCGCATAGACGGCGGGAACCCCCGCCGATGGAGGCTTGCCTGCCCATGTCGTCCCCGAAGAAGGTCGTGCTCGCCTATTCCGGCGGCCTCGACACCTCGATCATCCTGAAGTGGCTCGCGAGCGAGTACGGCTGCGAGATCGTCACCTTCACCGCCGACCTCGGCCAGGGCGAGGAGCTCGAGCCGGCGCGGAAGAAGGCGGAGCTCCTCGGGGTGCGGCCGGAGAACATCTGGATCGAGGATCTCCGCGAGGAATTCGTTCGCGACTTCGTGTTTCCGATGTTCCGCGCCAACGCCCAGTATGAGGGGCTGTACCTGCTCGGCACCTCGGTCGCGCGGCCGCTGATCGCCAAGCGGCTGGTCGAGATCGCCGCGGCGACCGGCGCCGACGCGGTCGCCCACGGCGCCACCGGCAAGGGCAACGACCAGGTGCGCTTCGAGCTCGCCGCCTATGCGCTCGACCCCAACGTCCGGGTGATCGCGCCGTGGCGCGAGTGGGATCTGACCTCGCGCACCAGGCTCATCGAGTTCGCCGAGGCGCACCAGATCCCGATCGCGCGCGACAAGCGCGGCGAGGCGCCGTTCTCGGTCGACGCAAACCTCCTGCACACCTCCTCGGAGGGCAAGGTGCTCGAGAACCCGGCCGAGGAGGCGCCGGCTTACGTCTACCAGCGCACCGTGGCGCCGGAGGACGCGCCCGACACGCCGACCTATGTCGAGATCGGCTTCGAGCGCGGCGACGCCGTCTCGATCGACGGCAAACGCCTGTCGCCGGCCGCGCTCCTCACCCGCCTCAACGAGCTCGGCGGGGCCAACGGCGTCGGCCGGCTCGACCTCGTGGAGAACCGCTTCGTCGGCATGAAGTCGCGCGGCATCTACGAGACGCCGGGCGGCACCGTGCTTCTCGCCGCCCACCGCGGCATCGAGCAGATCACGCTCGACCGGGGTGCGGGACACCTCAAGGACGAGCTGATGCCGCGCTATGCCGAGCTCATCTACAACGGCTTCTGGTTCTCGCCCGAGCGCGAGATGCTCCAGGCCCTCATCGACAAGAGCCAGGAGCACGTCGAGGGGACCGTGCGGGTGAAGCTCTACAAGGGCCAGGCCTCGGTCGTCGGCCGCGCCTCGCCCGCGTCGCTCTATTCCGAGAGCCACGTCACCTTCGAGGACGACGCCGGCGCCTACGACCAGAAGGATGCCGCCGGCTTCATCCGGATCAACGCGCTGCGGCTGAAGCTGCTCGCGGCGCGGAACCGGCGGATCGGCCGCTGACGGACGAGCCCGCGAGCGGCCCGCCCTTGCAGGCGGGCGCGCGAGCGTCTACCTAACGCGCGCCTCTGGAACCGGACGGATCGCCGATGGGATCGCTGATACTCGTGCTGCTCTTCATCATCAGGATCGTCTGGTGGATCGTGCTCGCGCACGTCATCATGAGCTGGCTGATCGGCTTCAACGTGCTGAACCGCAACCAGCCGATCGTCTGGAACGTCTGGACCGGGCTCAATCGGGTCCTCGAGCCGGTCTATGGCCCGATCCGGCGGGTCCTGCCCGACATGGGCGGGCTCGACCTGTCGCCGCTGGTGCTGATCGTGATCCTCTATGCGCTGCAGACGGTGCTGATCCGCAACGCTTACGCGTTCTACTGAACCGGCCCGCTGGGGCCGGCGAAGGGGGGCATCGAGCCCCCCTTCGCCGGGAGGCGGCCGGCGCCGCCTCGGCGCCTGTTCGGAAGGCGGGGCGTGGGCGGCTTGGCTGGGCGCGGCCTTTGCCGCGAAGGAGTGCGCGCGGTGCGCGCATTGTTTTTCTTTGCTGGTTTTCCGGCTGTTGCCGGAAAACGACTGCTCTCCAGGTTTCAAGGCCGTATGAAAGCCTTTGGGGAGCACGGGGCGGGGCGGGCGCTTCGGGCTTGCGCCGGCGGAGGGCGGGGGTAGGGTCCGCCCGAGGTTTCTTCCCGAGAGTCGCTCCATGCCCATCGACACCGAAGCGCGCATCGCCCGGGCCATCGCCGGCGAGATCGGCGCGCGGCCCGAGCAGGTCGCGGCGGCGGCCGGCCTGCTCGACGGCGGCGCCACCGTGCCCTTCGTCGCGCGCTACCGCAAGGAGGCGACCGGCGGGCTCGACGACGCGCAGCTGCGCACGCTGGCCGACCGGCTCGCCTACCTGCGCGAGCTCGAGGCGCGGCGCGCGGCGATCCTCGGCTCGATCGGCGAGCAGGGCAAGCTCGAGCCTGCGCTCGCGGCGCGCATCGCCGCGGCCGACACCAAGGCCGCGCTGGAGGATCTCTACCTGCCCTACAAGCCGAAGCGCCGCACCAAGGCGATGATCGCCCGCGAGCGCGGCATCGGGCCGCTCGCCGAGGCGATCCTCGCCGATCGCCGCCCCGCACCCGAGGCGCTGGCGGCGGGCTACCTTTCCAGCGAGGTGCCCGACGTGAAGGAGGCGCTGGCCGGCGCGCGCGACATCCTGACCGAGGGGCTGGCCGAGGATGCCGCGCTGCTCGGCCGGCTGCGCGGCTACCTGCAGCGCGAGGCCTTCCTGACCGCGCGGGTGGTCAAGGGCCAGGAGGACAAGGGCGCGAAGTTCTCCGACTACTTCGACCACAGCGAGCGGCTCGCCGGCGTGCCGAGCCATCGGGCGCTGGCGATGATGCGCGGCGCCAACGAGGGGGTGCTGGCGCTCGACATCGCGCCGGACGCGGCGACCGGCCTCCCGGAGGTCGAGCGCATGGTGGCCGCCGCGCTCGGGGTGGCCGGCGAGGCGCCGGGTGATCGCTGGCTCGCCGACACCGCGCGCTGGGCGTGGCGGGTCAAGCTCGGACTGTCGATGATGCTGGAGCTTCTCGGCGAGCTGCGGCTTCGCGCGCACGACGAGGCGATCCACGTCTTCGCGCGCAACCTCAAGGCGCTGCTGCTGGCGGCACCGGCCGGCCAGCGCGCGACGATGGGGCTCGATCCCGGCGTGCGCACCGGGGTCAAGGTGGCGGTGGTCGACGCGACCGGCAAGCTTCTCGCCACCGACACCGTCTTTCCGTTCCAGCCGCGGAACGACGTGAAGGGCGCCGAGGCGGCGCTGGCGGCGCTGATCGTCCGGCACAAGGTCGATCTTATCGCCATCGGCAACGGCACGGCGAGCCGCGAGACCGAGCGGCTGGTCGGCGACCTCCTCGGCAGGCTGCCGGGTGCCAGGCCCACGCGCGTCGTCGTCTCCGAGGCCGGCGCCTCGGTCTACTCGGCCTCCGAGCTTGCGGCCCGCGAGCTGCCCGGGCTCGACGTGTCGCTGCGCGGCGCGGTCTCGATCGCCCGGCGGCTGCAGGATCCGCTGGCCGAGCTCGTGAAGATCGAGCCGAAGGCGATCGGCGTCGGCCAGTACCAGCACGACGTCGACCAGCACCGGCTCGGCCGCTCGCTGGAGGCGGTGGTCGAGGACGCGGTGAACGCGGTGGGCGTCGACCTCAACACCGCCTCGCCGGCGCTGCTCGCGCATGTCTCCGGCCTCGGGCCGGCGCTCGCCGACGCGATCGTCGCGCATCGCGACGCGCATGGCGCCTTCCGGAGCCGCCGCGGCCTGCTCGAGGTGCCGCGGCTCGGGCCGCGCGCGTTCGAGCAATGCGCGGGCTTCCTGCGCATCCGCGACGGCGACGAGCCGCTCGACGCCTCCTCGGTGCACCCGGAGGCCTACGCCGTCGCCCGCCGCATCGTCGCCGCCTGCGGCCGCGACCTCCGCGCGCTGATGGGCGACGAGGCGCGGCTCAAGGGCCTCGACCCGGCCGATTTCGTCGACGAGCGCTTCGGTTTGCCGACGGTGCGCGACATCCTCGCCGAGCTCGGCAAGCCCGGCCGCGACCCGCGGCCCGCCTTCGTCACCGCGAGCTTTGCCGAAGGCGTCGAGACGATCGGCGACCTGAAACCCGGCATGCGACTCGAGGGCACGGTGACCAATGTCGCGGCGTTCGGCGCCTTCGTCGACATCGGCGTGCACCAGGACGGCCTCGTGCACGTCAGCCAGCTCGCCGACCGCTTCGTGAAGGATCCGCACGAGGTGGTTCAGGCCGGTGACGTGGTGAAGGTGCGGGTGCTCGAGGTCGACGTCGCGCGCAAGCGCATCAGCCTCTCGATGCGCCGCGACGCCGGGGCACCCCCCGAGCGCGCCCCCGCCGACAAGGGCGGCCGTGCGCCCGCCGTCAAGCGCCGCCCGGAGCCGGCGGAGGCCGCGGGCCAGACCGGCAGCCTCGGCGCGGCGCTGCTCGATGCGATGAAGGGGCGCTGAGCGGTGCGTCAGGCGCCGGTCAGGGCGTGGGCGAACTCGGCAGGGTCGAACGGCGCGAGGTCGGAGATCGCCTCGCCGACGCCGATCGCATGGATCGGCAGCGCGAAGCGGTCGGCGAGCGCCACGAGGACGCCGCCCTTGGCGGTGCCGTCGAGCTTGGTCATCACGAGGCCGGTGACGTCGGCGATGCGGCGGAAGATCTCCACCTGGTTGAGCGCGTTCTGGCCGGTGGTGGCGTCGAGCACGAGCAGCGTGTTGTGCGGCGCGTCGGGGTCGCGCTTGCGGATCACCCGGACGATCTTGGCGAGCTCGGCCATCAGGTCGTCGCGGTTCTGCAGCCGCCCGGCAGTGTCGACGAGGAGGAGGTCGGCACCCTCGGTCTCGGCGCGGGCCATGGCGTCGAAGGCGAGGCTTGCCGGATCGGTGCCCTGCGGCGCGGTCATCACCGGCACGCCGGCGCGGTCGCCCCAGATCTGCAGCTGCTCGACTGCCGCGGCGCGGAAGGTGTCGCAGGCGGCGATCACCACCGACTTGCCGGCGGTGCGGAACTGGCTCGCGAGCTTGCCGATCGTGGTGGTCTTGCCCGAGCCGTTCACGCCGACGACGAGCACCACCTGCGGCCGCTTCGGGTAGATCGGCATCGGGCGGGCCACCGGCTCGAGGATGCGGGCGATCTCGTCGGCGAGGAGTGCTCGGATCTCGCTCGCGCCGACCCGGCGGCCGAAGCGGCCCTCGGCGATGCGCGCCGTCACCTTGAGCGCGGTGTCGACGCCCATGTCGGACTGGATCAGCAGCTCCTCGAGGCTCTCGAGCATGGCGTCGTCGAGCACGCGGCCGCGCTCCTGCCCGAGCAGGCGGCCGACGAGGCCCGGGCGCTCGGCGGGCTCG
>JBDHSS010000114.1:0-8368 GCA_039808205.1 Paracoccaceae bacterium
GGCGGCGCCGGCGCAGATGCGCTCTTCGGGGCGACCGGCGACGACCGGCTCGCGGGCAACGGCGGCGCCGACCGGCTGGTGCCCGGCTGGGGGCGGGACGTCGTCACCGGCGGTGCGGGCCGCGACGTCTTCGTCTTCGCCGACGCGGGCCACGCCGGCGCCGGGGCCAACCGCGACACGATCATCGACTTCACCCACGGCGCCGACCGGATCGACCTCGCACGCATCGACGCCGACGCGACCTCCGCCGGCAACCAGGCGTTCGAGTTCATCGGCGGCGCCCGCTTCAGCGGCACCGCCGGCGAGCTGCGCGCCCGCGCCGGCCTGGTGCAGGGCGACGTCGACGGCGACGGCCACGCCGACTTCGGCATCGTGCTTGCGCACCACGCCTTCGCCGGCGCCAGCGACTTCCTGCTCTGATCGCGCCGAGCGCCGGTCCGGCCGGCGTTTAGGAAAATGCAACGCGTCGTTTGGGCGGCCGCGCGCGCCCGTGCTAGTCTCATTCCCGGGTGGATGGGGTACGGCGATGCCGCGGGTTCTGGTATTCTGCGTTCTGGCGCTCATCGCGGCCATTGGTCCGCTCGCGGCCGCCGACCCCGATGAGGCGCCGCTCTTCCGCCCCTTCGATCCCGGCCCCCTCGCGCCCCCCGAGGTTCGGCTGCTCGAGGCCGCGCTGGCGGCGACCGGCGACTACGCGGGCCCGCTCGACGGAAAGTGGCAGGCGTCCGGCAGGGCTGCGCTCGCCGCCTATGCCGCGCGCGAGTTCGGCGGCCCGCCGCTCAATGCACACGTCGCGGCGGCGGTGACGGGGCTTGTCGACGCGATCGGTGCCGACGGCTGGCGCGAGAGCGCGCTGCCCGGCCTCGGCCTTGCGCTGGCGCTGCCGCTCGACAGGCTTGACGCGGCCGAGCCCGAGGATGGCGGCGAACGGCGCTGGACGACGGACGGCGCGCTCACCCTACTGACCCATCGCTTCGATGACGCCGAGGTCGACCGCTGGCACGCCGCCGCCGTCGCCGCCGACGCGGATCCCGCCGCGCTCCGGCGCGAGCGGGAGGCCGATCGCCGCGTCACCGCGGGCACGCTGCGTGACGGCCGCGCGTTCTACACCCGGTCCGATCGGATCGGCGGCGCGTGGTCGACCGTCTATCTCGCCGCCGACGCCAGCGCGCTCGGCGCGCTGCGCCTCGCCGCCGCAAGCCTGCATCCGGGCGCCGCCGAGCCGTGGGATCTGCCGGAGGGCGGCGTGCTGACGCGGCTCCTCGTCGCCACCGCCGCACTGATCGGCAGCGAGCCGACCGCCGCGGCCCCGACCGCCTCCGCCACGCTCGCGTCCGACTACGGCGCGGCGATCGCGGCGACGCCGGCACTCGCCGAGCGTGACGACGCCGCGGTCGCGAGCACCGGCAGCGGCTTCTATCTGGGCCCACGCGTCGTCGTCACTGCCGACCACGTGGTCGCCGGCTGCGCCAGCCTCAGCCTCGCCGACGGCACGCCGGTCGAGCTCGTCGCCGCGGACCCGGCCCTCGACGTGGCGGCGCTGCGTACGCCGCGGCCGGCGCGGCGCTGGCTGTCACTCGCCGACGGCACGCTGCGCCTCGGCCAGCGCGTGCACGCCGCGGGATTTCCCTACTACAGCATCGCCGGCACCTCGCTGAACCTCACCGGCGGCAACGTCAGCGCGCTGGCCGGCGTCGACGACGACCGGCGCTTCTTCAGCTTCACCGCGCCGGTCCAGCCCGGCAACAGCGGCGGCCCGCTGATCGACGCGCGCGGCGCGGTGCTCGGCCTCGTCGTGGCGCGGCTCTCGGAGGACTACATCGTCGAGGCGACCGGCAGCCTGCCGCAGAACGTCAACTACGCGCTGCGCGAGGCCGAGCTCGCCCGCTTTCTCGCCGACGCGGGCCTCGCCGCCGCCGCGGCCGGCATCCCGCGCTTCGACCTCGACGAAGGCGTGCCGGCGGGCTTTGAATCGGCGATCGTGCCGATCGTCTGCCACTGATCTCGCAGCGGGCGACGCCGAGGCGCCGGCCTCAGAACCGCAGCCGCAGCCCGATCGTCGCGTACTGCGCCCCGCCCCAGGCGTCGCTCACCACGCCGAAGACGCCCGAGCGGTGATGGAAGCGCAGCATGAGCTCGGCGTCGGGGTGGCTCGGCAGCGCGAAGGTGATCTCGGGCGCGAAGAAGTGCATCCATTGCGAGCCCTCGCCGTCGCGCGCGCGCTCCTTCTCGACCGCCGTCACCTCGCTCGCCCAGTCGAGCCCGGTCGACACTGCGAACGTCGTCAGCAGCCGATCGTCCCAGGGAAAGCCGTGATAGCGGAAGAAGACCGCGCCCCAGAGCTCGGTCGCGCTCTGCCGGCCGATGCGCTGGCCGAAGCCGGCCTCGGGCTCGATCGAGAAGCGGCCGTTCCAGAACCGGCCGGCCTCGCGCGAGACCGCCGTGGCGATCAGGTGGTCATCGCCGCCGTACTCCCAGGCGGTGGGCGGCTTCGGCGACAGGAGGAGCAGGTCGCTCATCGAGTTCTCCACGTAGCTGCCGCCATAGATCGCCACCGCGCAGTCGTTCCGGCACGG
Organism: Paracoccaceae bacterium; assembly: GCA_039808205.1. GTDB lineage: Bacteria > Pseudomonadota > Alphaproteobacteria > Rhodobacterales > Rhodobacteraceae > Amaricoccus. Next base: position 2,577 of record JBDHSS010000114.1, read on the forward strand.
CTTGAACAGGTCCGCCGGGCTCCACGCTGAAGCGGGCCAAGCCCACGCGATCACCGCCGCAAGGACGGAGGCTGCCCCGAATACCGATCGCCGTCGCATCGCCCGACCGCGCAAGAACTCGCCGCCTCGTTGCTTCCGTGCCGCTCATAGCACGGGCCGGCCGCGCGCGAGAACCGGGAGCAGACCGGACGCCCGTAAACCGGGATCAGCCGAACCGGCGCTTCCGAGCGCGGTCCTGCGGGCGGATCGGCCGCAGCGGCTCCGGCTGGCGCTCTGCGGTCGGGTCCGGCAGCTCGATCTCGTCGAAACCGGCGCGGCGCGCCAGGCGGAACTGGTCGGCGACGAGCGGCCCGGCAGCGCGCAGCCGCCCGCTGTAGCCAAGCTCGCGAAGCTGCCGCCCGATCGCGAAGCTGCCTCCGTCGGCGTTGGCCGGAAAGGCGACGCGGATCAGCGCCACCCGGTCGAGCCACGGCACGAGGTCGGCGGCCGTGCGGTCATTGGGCAACTCGACGGCGAGCCCCTCCCCCGGCAGCTCCCCACCGCGGCCGAGAGCCTCGACCGTCACGAAGCCGTGGCGCCAGTCGTCGTCGGCGAAGCCCTGGTCGGTCACGATCACCCGCATCGGCGCGTCAGCTCGCGACGCGCAGGATGCGACCGTCAGCACCGAAGTGGATGCCGCACTCGACCTTCTCGCTGCCGCGCCAGCGCCCGGCGCGGTCGTCCTCGCCGTCCGCCACCGGCGTCGTGCACGGCCAGCAGCCGATCGAGCGGAAGCCGCGCGCCACCAGCGGGTGGCGCGGCAGGTCGTGGGCATCCATGTAGGCGGCGAGGTCGCGGCTCGACCACGGCGCCAGCGGGTTCACCTTGATCCGCTCGCCGTCGGCCTCGAACACCTCGAGCGCGGTGCGCGTCGACGCCTGAAAGCGCTTGCGCCCGGTGATCGACACCGGCCAGCGCCGGAGCGCCCGGTCGAGCGGCAGCACCTTGCGCACCGCGCAGCAGGCGTCGGTGTCGCGCTCGTGCAGCGTGTCGTCGGGATCGAGCCGCGCCAGATCGGCCGGGGACGGCCGGATGACCTGGACATTGCGCAACCCGAGATGCTGCGCCAGCGTCCGCTGGTACTCGATCGTCTCCTCGAAGAGGAGCAGCGTGTCGATCATCAGGACCGGCAGATCGCGGTCGAGGTCGGCGACCATCTTCAGCAGCACCGCCGCCTCGGCGCCGAAGGAGGACACCATCGCCACCTGGCCCGGGAACTCCGAGAGCACCGCGTCGAGCACCGCCTCGGCGGAGGCGCCGGCATAGGCAAGCTTCAGGCCCTCCACACGATCGAGCGGATGCGCCGGCAGCGCGGGGCAGGGATCAAGCCGCATCGGAGCGTGCCTCCTGAGAGTAGAGCGCCGCGTGGACGTGCTCTTCGTGAGCCATCAGAGCGCCTCCCGCAGATCGGCAAGCGCAACCGCCGCGGCGCGCGGCGCGAGGCCGAGCAGGATGACGACGGGCGCGCCGGGGGTCGCCGCGGTCAGCACCTGCGGCAGATCGAGGAGCGTCGCGGGCAAGAGCCGCTGCTCGGGGCGGCTCGCGCTCTCGACCGCGGTCACGGCCGTGTCGGCGGCGGCACCGTGCATGAGCAGCCGCCCGCGCAGGAAGCTCGCCGCGCGGGCGCCCATGTAGATCGCCGCGGTGGCGCCGGGCCGGGCCAGCTCGCGCCAGTCATGCTCGGCAAAGCCCTCGACGTCGCGCCCGGTCAGGACGCGCAGCGCCGAGTTGCGGCCGCGCCGGGTCAACGACGCGCCGATCGCCGCGGCGGCGGCGGCGGCCGAGGTGACGCCGGGCACGATCGCGTAGCCGACGCCCGCGGCCTCCAGCGCCTCGATCTCCTCGTCAAGCCGGCCGAACACCGCCGGGTCGCCGCCCTTCAGCCGGACCACGGTGGCGCCGGCGCGCGCCCGCGCCACCAGGAGCGCGTTGATGTCGGCCTGCTTCCACGACGGGCCGTAACCGGTCTTGCCGACCTCGACGATCGTCGCCTCGCGCCGGGCGAGCTCGAGGATCGCCGGCGGCACCAGCCGGTCGTGCACCACGACGTCGGCCCCGTGCAGCAGGCGCCGCGCCTTGAGCGTCAGCAGCTCGGGGTCGCCGGGACCGGCGCCGACCAGGTGGACGAAGCCCGGCGCCGCGCCCGTGCTTTCGGCGAGCATCGCCTCGAGCTCGGCCCGCGCCGCCTCCTCGCCCGCCGCGAGGGCGCGCGGCCCGCGCTCGAGGTAGAAGCCGGTCCAGAAGCGGCGGCGCGCCTTGCCGTCCAGATGCTCGACCCGCGCGCGGAAGCTCCGGCCGATGCGGGCAAGCAGCCCGAGCGTCGCCGGCAGCATCGCCTCGATCTCGGCCTTGATCTTGCGCGCAAGAACCGGTGCCGCGCCCTCGGTGCCGATGGCGACCGTCACCGGATCGCGGTCGACGATCGCCGGCGTGATGAAGTCGCTCGCCTCGAGGTCGTCGACGAGGTTCGCCGGCACGCGCGCGGCGCGGGCGACCTCGCCGACCCGCGCATCCGCCGCGGCATCGCCGGTCGCGCCGTAGACGAGGGCGACACCGTCGAGGTCCGCGGGCGTCAGCGCGCGCTCGACGAGCTCGATCCGGCCGGCGGCCGCCCAGCCCCGCACCGCCGCGTCGGGCGTCTCGGCAAAGACCCGCAGCCGCGCCTCGGTCTTGAGCAGCAGGCGCAGCTTGGCCACGGCAACCTCGCCGCCGCCGCACACGATCACGGTGCGGTCGCGCAGGTCGAGGAATACCGGATAGTGTCGCATGGCCTTCGCGCCCCGAACCGTCGTGGAGAGCAGAAATAGGACGGAATCCCCATTTCCCTCAATGGGGCGCTTCAAATAAGGAAATCCTTCCGGCATGATGCGGGCTGGCGGCACGAAATCTTGGCAGCCACGGGATGGCAGGAATGGCTGACGCGCTGGACGATCTGGACCGGAACATCCTTGCGCTGCTGCAGCAGGACGCGACGCTGCCGCTCGACGAGATCGCCCGCCGGGTGGGGGCGTCGAAGACGCCGGTCTGGAACCGGATCCGCAAGATGCGCGCCTCCGGCCTGATCCGGGCCGAGGTCGCGCTGCTCGACCCCGAGAAGCTCGGGCTCGAGAGCTGCTTCTTCGTGCTGATCCGCACCTCGCAGCACGATGCGGCCTGGCTCGAGCGGTTCCTGAACGCGGTGCGCTCGCGCCCCGAGGTGATGGAAGCGCACCGGCTGGCCGGCGACATCGACTATATCCTGAAGGTACGGGTCGCCAACGCCCGCGCCTACGACGCCTTCTATCGCGCGCTCATCAGCGAGGTGTCGATCTTCAACGTCACCTCCTCGCTGTCGATGGAGGAGATCAAGAGCACCACCGCGCTGCCGCTCGAGCCGGCGGGAACGCGGCCGTGAGCCGGGTTGGCCGCGGCGTCCCGTGCTCTGGATGCGCGGGCGGCTGCGTGCTAAGGCGCGAGCATCGCATTCGCCCGAGACGTGCCGGAGGACGAGGATGAACATCACCGAGATCGCGCCCGACTTCAGCGTGTCGCCGCAGATCAGCCGCGAGGACGTCGCTGCAATCGCCGGGCTCGGCTTCCGCTCGATCATCTGCAATCGCCCCGACGGCGAGAGCGCCGACCAGACGCCGGTCGCCGAGATCGAGGCCGAGGCGCGCCGGCTCGGGCTTGGCTTTGCCAACGTCCCCGTCGTTGCGGGGCGCATCGAGCCTGCGAACGTCGACGACCTGCGCGGCGCGCTCTCGCGCCTGCCGGGGCCGGTGCTCGCCTACTGCCGATCGGGCGGGCGCTGTCAGAACCTGTGGAAGCTGGCGAACCGCTGAGCGATGCCGCGTCGACCGGCGCCATGGTCGCGCGCGCGATTCGCGCTAGTTCCGCCGGCACCGACAGTTGCTGGAGCACCGGCATGAGCGCCGACCGCAGGGAAGATGCCAGTTTCGAGGCCACCGTGCGGCGCGCCTTCGCGCGGCTGACCGGCGAGGACCTGCCGCGCGTCGCCGCGGCACGCGGCTGGCCGGTGCGCACGCCGGAGGAATTCGAGCGCCTGCTCCTCGACCGGGCGCCGGGCGCCGGCGCGGGCGCCCCGTGCCTCGTCGACCTGGTGCTCGCGATCGAGCTCGGCGAGCAGCTCATCGCCGGCAAGCTCTGCTGCGTGCGCATGAGCCAGCGCCTGCGCGGCAACGCGGCGGCGCTCGCCAGGCTGCGCGAGCTTCTGGCGCAGCCCAAGCTGCACTGATGCTGGTCCGCCCCGCGCTCGCCGAGGACGAGGAGGCGATCTGGTCGATCCTCGCGCCGATCTGCGCCGGCGGCGAGGTCTTCTGCGTGCCGCGCGACGGCGGGCGCGCGGCGGCCTTCGACTACTGGTTCTCCGGCGCCGGGCGGCAGGTCTTCGTCGCCGAGGCGGAGGGGACGGTGCTCGGCAGCTACTACCTGCGCCCGAACCAGGCCGGCGGCGGCGCACATGTCGCCAACGCCGGCTATGCCACGGCGCCGGCGGCCGAGGGCAAGGGCGTCGCGCGGGCGATGCTCGCGCACTCGCTCGACCGAGCCCGCGCCGCGGGCTTCCGGGCGATGCAGTTCAACTTCGTCGTCGCGAGCAACGCCCGCGCGATCGCGACCTGGCAGGCGGCGGGCTTCGAGGTGCTGGCGCGGCTGCCGGAGGCGTTCGCGCATCCGCGCCTCGGCTTCGTCGACGCGCTGGTGATGCACCGCCGGCTCTGAAGCCGGCGCGCGCCTCAGCTGGTGACGGCCGGGCCGCAGCTGACCGGCAGATCGGTGACCCCGGTCATCTCCTGCGTCATCGAGGTGTCCTGCCCGTCCTGGGTCTCGATGATGAGGATCGCGTCGCCGAGCCGGGCGTGGCGGAAGCACGACGTCCCCTGCCCCTCCCAGTGGAAGCAGTAGAGCGGTGCGGTGTAGTCCCACGTCCCCTGCATGCAGGTGCCGTCGTAGAGCTGCAGCGCCACCCGGTTGGTGCCGGGGAAGTAGTGCTCCAGCGCCCAGAGCTCGCCGTCGATGCGATAGGTGAGCGTGTGCCCCATCGCCATCGCCGTCCATTCGTCGAGCGGGATGTCGGTCGCGGCGTCGATGCGGTCCTGCGGCGTGACCTGCGAGGCGGCGGGCAGCAGCGCCAGCAAGGCGACGGCACCAGCGACTGCGGCGACGGCTCGCGCAAAACGCGTGGGCATGGGTCTCCCCCCGGCTGCGATCGCCGGAAATCCTAGCGCCGCCCCGTCGCGGCCGCCAGACCGGTCTTCGCGCCGGCGCGCGTTAACCTTATCTTCGGCCGGCCGCGGCCAGATGACGCGCGGAAGGAGGCGGCTCGATGGCGCGACTGCGATACCCGGCGCGGGCGGCGCTCCTGCTCGTGGCGCTCGCGGGCGCCGGGCCGCTGCCCCGTCCCGCCTCGGAGCCCGGATCGGGCGCCGAGGCCATCACCGGGCACGCGCGCGTCGCCGACGGCGACACCCTGCGCATCGGGACGGCGAAGATCCGCCTCCTCGGCATCGACGCGCCCGAGGCGCACCAGCGCTGCCGCGACGCTGCCGGCGGCAGCTGGGACTGCGGCCGGGCGGCCGCGGCGCGGCTGACGGCGCTCGTCGCCGGCCGTGTCGTCGCCTGTGCGCCGCACGACCGCGACCGCTACGGCCGCACCGTCGCGACCTGCGGCGGCGATGGCGAGGAGCTCGGCGGGCGGCTGGTCGGCGAAGGCCTCGCGCGCGCCTATGCCCGCTACAGCGACGCCTACAGCGCGG
>JBDHSS010000115.1:0-8363 GCA_039808205.1 Paracoccaceae bacterium
CAGCCGAAGAACGGCGCGTGCCGAAGCTCGATGGTGACGAAGATCACCTTGTAGAGCGAGAAGAAGATCGGGATCTGCACGAGGACCGGCAGGCAGCCCGCGGCAGGGTTCACCTTCTCCTTCTTGTAGAGCGCCATGACCTCCTGCTGCATCTTCACCCGATCGTCGCCGGTGCGCTCCTTGATCTTCTCCATCTCGGGCTGCAGCGCCTTCATCCGCGACATCGAGACGAAGGACTTGTAGGCGAGCGGGAACAGGATGAGCTTGATGATGAACGTCAGGCCGATGATCGCGAGGCCCATGTTGCCGAGGATCTGGTGCATCCAGTGCAGCACCCGGAAGATCGGCTTGGTCAGGAAGAAGAACAGGCCCCAGTCGATGGCGTCGACGAAGCCCTCGATCTGCTTCTGATCCTGGTACTGGCGCAGGATCGACCAGACCTTGGCGCCGGCAAAGAGCCAGGTCTCGGCTTGGGCCGTGCCGCCGGCGGGAACGGTCATCGTCGGCAGCCGGACGTCAGTCTGGAAGATGTCGGTCGCGGGGGTGTATTTCGCCACCGCGGTGAACGGCTGGCCGGGCTTCGGCGCCAGCGTCGACATCCAGTAGTGGTCGGTGAAGCCGATCCAGCCATCGCGCTTCACCTCGAAGGCCTCGGCGAGCGCGCCGCCCTCGTTGGCGTCGACCGGCAGATCCTTCAGCGCCTTGTACTTCAGCTGCTGCAGCTCGCCGTCGACCCGACCGACGACGCCCTCGTGCAGGATGTAGAAGTTCTTGAGGTCGGGCGGGATGCCGTGGCGGGCGATGATCCCGTAGGGCGCGAGGCGCACCTCGGCACCGGTCTGGTTCTCGACCGACTGGGTGACGGTGAACATGTAGTTCTCGTCGATCGACAGCGTCTGCCGGAAGATCAGCCCCTGGCCGTTGTCCCAGCGCAGCGTGACCGGCGTCGAGGGCGTGAGCTTGTCGCCCTTCTCGAGCGTCCATGTCGTGTCGGCGCCGGGCACCGCCGAGGCGGCGAGATCGCCGCCGGGCGACCAGCCGTAGAGCGCATAGTAGGCCTCCGCGGCGCCGGGCGGGGTGAAGAGGGTGACGGTCGGCGAGCCGGGGTCGACGGTCACGTGGTAGCTGAGAAGCCGGATGTCGTCGATGCGGCCGCCGGTCAGCGACAGCGAGCCGCCGACGCGCGGCGTCTCGATCGTCACCCGCTGCGACTGGGCGAGTGCTGCGTCGCGCGGCTTGGCCTCGGGTGCCGCGAGCGTCGCCGAGGCCGTGCCCGTGGCGGTGCCGGCGGTGTCGCCTTGGGTGCTCTCGGTGGTGGCCGGCGGAGTCGGCGCCTGCGTCGCCTGCTCGGGCGGGAACAGCAAAAACCAGATCAGGATCACGGCGAAGCTGAGCGCCGTCGCCAGGATCAGGTTCTTGCTCTGGTTATCCATGGCGCGCGCCCCCGAACCGGCTCTGCAGGCTTCGGGGCGTTCAACAGCCGCGGGCGGGAAAGGTCAAGGGGGCGCGAGCGGCGGACCAGGCCGCTTCAAAGCCCGCGGAAGTCGAAGAGCGCCGGGTCGAGCAGGTGGCTCGGGTTGACCTGGGTCAGCGCGCGGAACAGGATCTGCCGCCGGCCGGGGCTTCGCGCCTCCCACTCGTCGACCATGCGCTTGATCTGCGCGCGCTGCAGCCCGTCCTGGCTGCCGCAGAGATCGCACGGGATGATCGGGTAGCGCATGGCCCTGGCGAAGCGGGCGCAGTCGGCTTCGGCGACGTGCGCGAGCGGGCGCATCACGTAGACGTCACCCTCGTCGTTCAGGAGCTTCGGCGGCATGGCGGCGAGCTTGCCGCCGTGAAAGAGGTTCAGCAGGAACGTCTCGATCACATCGTCGCGGTGGTGGCCGAGCACGATGGCGCGGCATCCCTCCTCGCGGGCGATGCGGTAGAGATGCCCGCGCCGGAGCCGGGAACAGAGCGCGCAGTAGGTGCGGGTGGACGGCACCTTGTCGGTGACGATCGAGTAGGTGTCGCGATACTCGATGCGATGCGGCACGCCGATGCGGGCGAGGAAGTCGGGCAGCACCGTCGCCGGAAAGCCGGGCTGGCCCTGGTCGAGGTTGCAGGCGAGGAGGTCGACCGGCAGCAGGCCGCGCCACTTGAGCTCGAGAAGTGCCGCAAGCAGCGTGTAGCTGTCCTTGCCGCCCGAGAGGCAGACCAGCCAGCGCTCGCCGCCCTCGACCATGCCGTAGGTCTCGATCGCCTCGCGGGTCAGCCGGACCAGCCGCTTCCGGAGCTTGCGGAAATCTGTGGTCGCGGGCGCGCCGGCGAAGATCGGGTGGATGTCGGTGTCGTCGAGCATGACGCCTCGATAGCCGGCCGGCCATCGCGCTGCAACGCTGGGCGCTCAGTGCGGCGGCACCTCGTCGATGCCGGAGCCGCCCCAGGGATGGCAGCGCAGGAGGCGGCCGAGCGCCAGCCAGCCGCCCCTGACCGCCCCGTGGCGTTCGAGCGCCTCCAGCGCATAGGCCGAGCAGGTCGGCTGGAAGCGGCAGGAATGGCCGACCCAGGGCGAAAGGAAGAGGCGGTAGCCGCGCACCGGCAGCGCCAGGACGTGGGCAAGCGGCGTCATGGCGCGAAGGGGTCGTCGGGCGCGTCCTCCGGGCGCCAGCCAAAGAGCGCCCAGGTTCGCGCCATGTGCGCGGGCAGGGGCGCGGTCAGCGTCAGGCGGCGGCCGCTGACGGGGTGGAGCAGCGAGAGGGACCGCGCATGCAGGTGCAGCTTGCGGCTGACCTCGCCGCCGAGCTGCGCCCCCCAGCCGTCGCCGAGGTTCTCCTGGCCGCTGCCGCCGTACTTGCCATCGCCGACGATCGGGTGGCCGATCGCGGCCATGTGGGCGCGCAGCTGATGGGTGCGGCCGGTGATGGGCGAGAGCGCCACCCAGGCGGCGCGGGTGCCGGCGGCGTCGATCACCGCGTAGTCGGTGGTGGCGCGCCGGGCGCCCTCGGTCCGCGCCACCGCGTCGAAGGGCAGGACCTGCATCTTCTCGCCCTCGCCGCCCGTGCCATGGCCGGGGGCCTTGACGAGGCCGGTGCGGATGGTGCCGGTGCGCGGCGACGGCGCGCCGGCGACTGCGGCCCAGTAGAGCTTCCTCGTCTCGCGCGCCTGAAAGGCGCGGGCGAGGCCGGCGGCGGCGCGGGCGCTGCGCGCAAGCAAAAGGACGCCCGAGGTGTCGCGGTCGAGCCGATGCACGAGCCGCGGCTTCTCGTCGCGGCCGAAGCGCAGCGCCTCGGCGAGACCGTCGACGTGGCGGTGCTGGCCGGAGCCACCCTGCACCGCGAGGCCGGGCGGCTTGTCGAGCGCGATGATGTCGTCGTCCCGCCAGAGCACCGCGGCGCGGATCATCGCTGCATCGGCCTCCGAGACCGCGGGCGCGGGCTCCGGCGCCGTCGGGCCCGCCTCGACGATCGGCGGCAGCCGCACCAGCTGGCCCGGCTCCAGGCGGGTCGCGGGCTTCACCCGTCCGCCGTCGACGCGGATCTCGCCCTTGCGGCACATGCGCTCGATGCGGCCCTGACCAAGCGCGGGATGCAGACGGCGCAGCCAGCGGTCGAGGCGGACGTCGGCGTCGTCGGCGGCGACCGGAATCTGGCGAACCCCGGTCATCGCCGGACCTTCGGCGGCCTGCTGCAGCTTCGACATCGGCGCGTCTTTCGGGGAGCGGGCAAAGCCATCTAAAGGCGCGTGAAGCCGCCGGTTGTCAAGCAACCGGCCGGTCCTCTCGCGCGACGGTGCTCAGGCGAGCCCGGCGCCGAGACCGAAGCGCCGGTCGAGCGCCTGCGGCAGCGCCGCGGGCCGCAGCACGCGGATGGTGCCGGATGCCAGCGTTGCGCAGTCAGGCGCCATCCCGAGCGCGAGGTCGAAGCCCGACGTGCTCCAGCCGCTGTGCCGGCGCGCCGCGAGGCGGCGAAAGGCGGAAATCCGGATCGACCCGTGCCGCTCGTCGGCGAGAATGCGCGCCGCGAGTGCCTGCACCACCTCGCACGGCCCCTCGATCTCCTCGGCGAAGCCGTCGCCGAGCAGACGCAGCTCGCCAGTCAGCCCCATGCGGCGGTTGAAGCTCCAGGATTGTCGCGCGAGCCGCAGCAGGCTCGCGGCGGGCAAGCCCGCAGCCACCTTGGAAACAAAGGAAAACTCCACCAGGTCGATCGCGCAGGTATCAGGCATCCATCTTCCCCGACGTCGGCCGTCTTCTGCGGCCGGACCGTTGCGCATAAAACCATTTACCGGCTCGCTGTCAAGATTCTGTCACTCTCGATCAGAAGTAATCACGCGGTCATTTCAACCGTCGGGCGAGGCTCAGGATGAACGCCTCGGCGCTCGTCGCGCCCGGAACCTTGCGCGGCAACGTGCCGTAACTCCAGTTCTCGAAACGCCGGCGGGCGATCGGCTCCTCGCGCAGCACGCGCAGCCGGGCGTGCCGGGGGTCGGTGATGAGCTGCTCCATGCGCGCCATCAGCGACCGTTCCGGTCCCTCGATCACCCCGAAAAAGTCGTCGCCCTGATGCAGCAAGAGCCCGGTCAGCTCGGCCGCCTCGTGCCGGCGCCGCGACTCGTCGGCGAGCGATTCGAGATCCGCCTCGCTGAGATCGTGCGCGGCGGTGCTCGCGTAGACGAGCTGCACCAGCTGCGGCGGGCGGCGCGCCGCCACGCTCAGCGGTCTCCTCGCTCTCCGAGCCGGGCGCGCAGCGCTGCCAGCTCGTCCAGCCGCTCGGCCAGCGCCCGCTCGTCGCCGCGGCGACCGGGCTCGTAAAAGCGCTCGCGCGGCATCTCCGGCGGGAAGCAGTCCTGCCCGGAAAAGCCTTCCTCGGTATCGTGATCGTATCTGTAGCCGGCGCCGTACCCTTCCGCCTTCATCAGCCGCGTCGGCGCGTTCAGGATGTGCTTGGGCGGCAGCAGCGAGCCGGTGCGCTCGGCGGCCGCCATCGCCGCCCCGAAGGCGCGATAGGCGGCGTTCGATTTCGGCGCCAGCGCCAGGTAGATCACCGCCTCGGCCAGCGCCAGCTCGCCCTCGGGCGAGCCGAGCCGCTCATAGGTCGCCCAGGCGTCGAGGCAGAGCCGCTGCGCCGCCGGGTCGGCGAGCCCGATGTCCTCGACCGCCATGCGGGTGATGCGCCGGGCCAGGAACCGCGGATCCTCGCCGCCCTTCAGCATTCGCGCCAGCCAGTAGAGCGCCGCATCCGGGTCCGAGCCGCGCACCGCCTTGTGCAGCGCCGAGATCAGGTTGTAGTGCGCATCGCCCGACTTGTCGAAGAGCGCCGCGCGCCGGGTCAGCCGCGCGGCGAGCCCGGCGGCGTCCAGCGTCTCGCGCTCGCCGCCGATCTGCTCGACGAGGTTGAGGAGCGCCCGGCCGTCGCCGTCGGCGAGCCCTGTGAGCGCGGCGCGCGCCTCGGGCGTGAGCGGCAGCGGATGCCCGAGCTCGGCCTCGGCCCGGTCGAGTAGCGCGTTGAGCGCCGTCTCGTCGAGACGGGCGAGCGTCAGCACCTGCGCCCGCGACAAGAGCGCCGAGTTGAGCTCGAACGACGGGTTCTCGGTGGTGGCGCCGACGAGGACGATGGTGCCGTCCTCCATCAGCGGCAGGAAGGCGTCCTGTTGCGCCTTGTTGAAGCGATGGATCTCGTCGACGAAGAGCAGCGTGCCGCGGCCGTTCTGCCGCCGGAGGCGCGCGGCCTCGAAGATCTTCCGGAGGTCGGCGACGCCGGTGAAGATCGCGCTGATCTGCACGAAGGCGAGGTCGGTCGCATCGGCGAGCAGCCGAGCGATCGTGGTCTTGCCCACGCCCGGCGGCCCCCAGAAGATGATCGACCCGAGCCGGCCCTCGGCCAGCATGTGCCCGAGCGGCCCCGAGGCCCCGAGCAGCCGCTCCTGCCCGACCACGTCGGCGAGCCGGCGTGGTCGCAGCCGGTCGGCCAGGGGCCGCGGCGCGTCGGACGCGCCGGCGCCGGCGTCGGCGGCGGGCCGCGGCGCCGGACGGGAGGGCAAGCGATCGAAGAGGTCGGCCATGCCGCGACTGTATGCCGCCCGATCGGCGAGTGGTAGGGCCGGCGCACATCCGATGCGAAAGTCGAACGCCGCTCACGCTCCTGCGAGTTGACTGTGCGGGGCTGGCGCCGGCACCTTCGGTTGACGAGCAGCAAGAAAGAAGAACGCGATCATGGACATGCCACCCCTCACCCGACGCCGCTTCGCGCGCCTGGCCCTCGGCGCGGGCGTTGCCGCAACCGCCCCGCCCGCGCTCGCGCGAGAAGCGCTTGATGGGGTGCTCGACGGCGCAGCACCCGTCCCTGCCGGACGCGGCGCCGTGACCCGGCGGATCTCCGGGCTGCAGGTCCGCGACTGGCGCGAGCATTTCCCGAGCCTGCGCAACGACGCGATCCTCGCGATCATCGACGACCGCGTGCTGCACTACTGGGGCGAAGACGGCTTCTATCGCATCTATCCGACCTCGGTGCCGCTCAGCGCCGAGATGACCCGCCGCGGCCGCACCGAGGTGGTCGCGAAGCGCCCGGCGCCAGAATGGCGGCCAACGCCGAGCATGCTGGCGCGCAACCCGGACCTACCGCGCTACGTCGCTGCCGGTCCGGACAATCCGCTCGGGGTGCGGGCGCTCAACCTCGGGTGGCAGTACTACCTGATCCATGGCACCAACGACATCCGCAAGATCGGCCGCGAGTCGTCGTCGGGCTGCATCGGCCTTTTCAACGAGCACATCGTCGAGGTGTTCGACCGCGCGCGCATCGGCACGCAGGCGGTGCTGATCTGAGCCGTCGCTACCCGGCGGCGCGGGCGGAGAACAGCGTCACCCGCGCCGGGATGCGCAGGCCGTCGTCGGCGCGAAAGCGGTCGAGCGCCGCGCGCAGGTCGGCGAGGATCGCCTCGCGGTCGGCTGCGCTCGCCTCCTTCTCGCGCAGGAACCGCGGCAGCGCGCCGAGGTTGGCGAAGAGCCGCATCGCCGCCTCGATCCCGCCCGGGTTGTGCAAGGTGACGTCGCTCGACGCCGCGTCGGCATCGACGAAGCCGGCGGCGGCCAGAATGGCGAGCACCCGGCCAGTGTCGCGAAACGCCATCGGACCCGGCGCCTCGGGCGGCGTCGGCGTAAGCGGCCCGAGCCGCGCCGCCGCCACCGCCACCGGCAGCGCGAACCACGGGTTGGCCTCGGGCCCGGCCCAGGCCACGAAGCTCAGCCGGCCGCCCGGCCGCAGCGCGCGGGCGACGTTGCCGAAGGCGGCGACCGGGTCGTCGAAGAACATGACGCCGAAGCGCGAGACGGCGAGGTCGTAGGCGCCGGGCTCGAAGCCGTGCTCCTGCGCGTCGGCGCGGTGGAAGCGCGCGTTGTCGAGCCCGAGCGCGTCGGCCCGTGCGCGCGCCCGCTCGAGCAGCGGTGCCGAGAGGTCGATGCCATCGATCCGCCCCGCCGGTCCGATCGCGGCCGCGAGCGCCAGCGTCGATCCGCCGGCGCCGCAGCCGATGTCGAGCACGCGCTCGCCGGGCTGCGCGGCCGCGGCGGCGAGGAGCCGCGCGGTGATCTCACGATGCTGGGCGTCGAGCTCGGCCTCGAACGTCACCCAGTTCCGTCCCGGCTCGGCGTTCCAGAACTCGGCCTGCCCGGCGTTCGCCATCCCCGCCTCCCGGTTCAGCCTCGGGCCCCATCTGACCCCCGCCGGCGCAAAAAGGAAAGGCCCCGCCGATCGGCAGGGCCTGGCCGCGGGGCGCGAGGCGGGTGGGTCAGGCCTCGGCGGCCTCGGCGGCGGCGACGCGGGCCTTGTCGGCGGCGCCCTTGGCGGCCGGGTCACGGTCGACGAGCTCGACGATCGCCATCGGTGCGGCGTCGCCGTAGCGGAAGCCGGCCTTGAGCACGCGCGTGTAGCCGCCCTGGCGCTCCTTGTAGCGCGGCGCCAGCGTCTCGAAGAGCTTCTTCACCGCCTCGTCCTGGCGGAGCTCGGACGCGGCGATGCGGCGGGAGTTGAGGTCGCCGCGCTTGCCGAGCGTGATGATCTTGTCGGCGATCCGCTTCAGCTCCTTCGCCTTCGGCAGCGTCGTCTTGATCTGCTCGTGCTCGATCAGGGACGACACCATGTTGGCGAACATCGCCTTGCGGTGCTCATGGGTGCGGTTCAGCTTGCGGTAGCCGTGGCCGTGACGCATGTGGTTCTCCTGGTTGTGCTTTGTCCGGCGGCCTTGCGCTCAGGCCGCGCTCCTTGGGGCGGGATTGCCCGGGGTGTGAAGGGGGCGCCGGGGCGCCCGCCTCAGAACTGGTCCTCGTACTTCTTGGCCAGCTCCTCGATGTTCTCGGGTGGCCAGTCGACGATCTCCATGCCGAGGTG
>JBDHSS010000116.1:0-8277 GCA_039808205.1 Paracoccaceae bacterium
GACGGATTTGCACTGACGGTGGGGCGTCACGCCCCTTGCCCTCCGCGCGTCCCGCGCTCCAGGCAACGGCCCGGCGAACGCATGCGTTCGCTTGTGGGGCCGGGACTCGCGGGGCGGGGCCCCGCTTCGGTCGTTGGTGTCGCGCATCAGGCCGCCATCAGCCGCACCGCCGCGGCGAGGTCGATGCGCCCCTCGTAGAGCGCGCGCCCCGAGATCGCGCCGTCGAGCGGCGCGCCGCAGGCCTTGAGCGCCGCAAGGTCGTCGAGCGAGGCGATGCCGCCCGAGGCGATCACCGGGATCGCCACCGCCCGGGCGAGCGCCGCGGTCGCTTCGACGTTGGGGCCGGCGAGCGCGCCGTCGCGGTCGATGTCAGTGTAGATGATCGCGGCGACGCCTGCGTCCTCGAAGCGGCGGGCGAGGTCGGTCGCGGTGATGTCGGCGGTCTCGGCCCAGCCCTCGACCGCCACCCGGCCACCGCGGGCGTCGATGCCGACGGCGATCCGGCCCGGGTGTGCGCGGGCCGCCCGGCGCACCAGCTCCGGGTCGCGCAGCGCCGCGGTGCCGAGGATGACGCGCGCGACGCCCTTGTCGAGCCAGGCGTCGATGCCGGCGCGGTCGCGGATGCCGCCGCCGAGCTGCACCGGGACGGCGATCGCCGCCAGGATCGCCTCGACCGCCGCCGCGTTCACCGGGCGCCCGGCGAAGGCGCCGTTCAGGTCGACCACGTGCAGCCACTGGCAGCCCGCCGTCGCGAACGCCCGCGCCTGCGCCGCCGGATCGTCGCCGAACACCGTCGCCGCCGCCATCTCGCCGCGGAGCAGGCGCACGCACTGGCCGTCCTTGAGGTCGATGGCGGGATAGAGGATCATGGCCGGGCTCTTAGCGCGCGGCCCGGCGGATTGCAAAGGGGCGGCGCGGGCTCAGCGCCGATAGGGATCCTTCGGCTCCCGGTCGTCCGACAGGCTCTCTCGCCGGCGCAGCGTCAGCCGCTCGATGGCGTCGGCCAGGTGCACCTCGGCGATCGCGTAGTCGCCGCGCTCGGAGCGCAGCCGGTGCGCCTCGAGGAGCACGTCGGCGTGGGTGGCGCCGTGCGGCGGCTCGAAGCGATAGGCGGCGAGCTCGATCAGGAGGCCCAGCGGATCGGTGAAGTAGATCGAATCCATGAAGCCGCGGTCCTTGACCCCGGAGTGACGGATGCCGCGCTCGTCGAGCCGCTCCACCGCCTGCCGGAAGGTCGCGGCGCTGACCGCCATCGCCAGATGGTGCACGCAGCCGGGCTCGACCGGCGTGCGACGCGGATCGGGAGTGCGGCTCTCGTTGGTGAAGACGGTGATGAGCCGCCCGTCCCCGGGATCGAAATAGAGGTGGCTCTCCTCGGCGTTGTCGAGGTTCGGCTGCTCGAACACGAAGGGCATCCCGAGGAGCCCCTCCCAGAAGTCGATCGAGGTCTGCCGGTCGGCACCGACCAGCGTGATGTGATGCACGCCCTGCGTCTGAAGCTTCCGCATCGCCCTCCTCCTTCGCCCGATGCCGCCGAGTGTCCGCCTTGGCGCTTTGTCGCGCAACCGCCGGCGCGCGCGATGTGCGGGCTAGGCGGCCGACGCCACTATGCTAGCATGGCGCGCCGAAGCCCCTGCGAGAGACATCGATGCCGACTGCCGCTCAGCCGAAAGCGCGTGGCCGCGCGGCCGGCGTGGTCGATCTTCTGCGCGATGCGATGATGGCGGGGCGCTACCTGCCCGGTCAGCGCCTCGTGGAAACCGAGCTGACGCACGAGTACGGCGTCAGCCGCGGCCCGGTGCGCGAGGCGCTGCGGCTGCTCGCGGCCGAGCGCCTGGTGGAGCTCGTGCCGCACCGCGGCGCGCTGGTGCGGCGGCCGACCGCAACCGAGACCCGCGAGATCGTCGAGATCCTGACCGAGCTCGAGGCCTTTGCCGTGCGCCGCGCCGCCGGCGCGCCCGACCCCGCACGGCTCGAGGTCTTCCGCACCGCCGCGGCACTGTCGCCCGATACCGCGGCGCTCACGCACGAGGAGCGTCTGGTGGAGGATCTGCGGTTTCACGCGGCGATCGTCGCGGCAGCCGGCAACGGCGAGCTTGTGGCGCTGCACCGCCAGTTGCAGCACATGGCGGTGATGGGGCGGCGCGGGTCGGGTCCGCGCGACGCCGAGGCCTGGTCCCGCTCGTTCGCCGACCATCGCGCGATCGCGGATGCGATCCTGTCGCAGGAGCCGGCATCCGCCGAGGGCCTGCTGCGTGCACACCTCGCGGCGGTGATCGGCTGAGTGCTCAGGCCCGATAGGGCGCCATCCAGCCGAGGCCGGCGGTGGTGCCGGCGAGCGGCGCGTACTCGCAGCCGACATAGCCGTCGTAGCCGAGCCGGTCGAGCTCGGCCAGGACGAAGCCGTAGTTGATCTCGCCGGTCCCCGGCTCGTGCCGCCCCGGGGTGTCGGCGATCTGGACGTGGCCGATGCGCTCGCGAAGCCGGGCGAAGGTGGGCACGAGATCGCCCTGCATCACCTGGGTGTGATAGATGTCATACTGGATGAAGAGGTTGTCCGAGCCGACGGCGTCGAGGATGCGCTCGGCGTGGTGGGTGGTCGAGACGAAGAAGCCCGGCATGTCGCGGGTGTTGATCGGCTCGATGAGCAGCCGGATGCCGGCGTCGGCCAGCCGCGGCGCGGCGTGGCGTAGGTTCGCAACCAGCGTTGCCTCGAGGGCCCCCGGATCGGCACCCGCGGGCGCGATGCCGGCGAGGCAGTTGATCTTGCCGCAGCCGAGCGCGCGCCCGTAGCGGATCGCCGTGGCGACGCTCGCCTCGAACTCGTCCACGCGGCCGGGCAGGCAGCCGATGCCGCGCTCGCCGCCGGCCCAGTCGCCCGCCGGCAGGTTGAAGAGCGCCTGCTCGAGCCCGTGCGCCGCCAGCGTCTCGGCGACCTTTTCCGGCGGATGGTCGTAGGGACCGACGTACTCGACCGCCGGAAAGCCGTCCGCCGCCGCCGCGGCGAACCGGTCGAGGAACGCATGCTCCTGGTAGAGAAAGGTCAGGTTGGCGGAGAATTTCGGCATCGGGGATTGCTCCGGGGATAGCGGCGGCCGACGCCCATGCAAGAGGAAGTCGCGCGCCCCGTCCAGCCCGCGCGCGAGCGGTGCGTCAGCCGAAGCCCTCCCGCACCGCCGCGGCGGCGCGCTCGGCGAGCGCCTTGCGGCCCGCCGTCCCGGATGGCGCGAGCGGCGGGTGAAACGTCAGCTCGACCACCCCGCCCCTCGAGCGGGCCATGACGTCGCGGATGTGGTCGGCGAAGGCCATGTCGCCCCACCAGCCGTAGAACGCCGCCGGCAGGCCGGAAGGCGGGCGGTAGCGGATCGTGACCGGCTGCACCGCCACCCGGCCGTCGAGCTCGGGCGCGAAGAACACGCCGAAGAGCGCCGACTTGAACGGCAGGAGCCGCTGGCCGTCGGTGCTGGTGCCCTCGGGAAAGATCGCCATGCGGTCGCCGCGCGACAGCCGCGCCAGAAGCTCCGCCTCCTGCCGCTTCGACTCGGCCGGGCGGCGGTCGATGAACATGGTGCCGATCGCGTGCCCGATGAATCCGATCCCCGGCCACGCCCGCACCTCGGCCTTCGAGACCAGGAACGGCGCCGCCGCGCGCTGCAGCGCCACGATGTCGATCCAGCTCGAATGGTTGGCAACGTAGGCGCCGCCCGTGCGCATCGGCGTGCCGTGCTGCACGTAGGCGAGCCCGAGCGCCGGCAGCGCCTGCGCGGCCCAGACCTGTACCACGGCCGGGCCGAGGCCGAGGACCGGGCGCCCGGCGACCCGCTCGGCCAGCGCGTCGACGCCGCGCAGCACGAGGAACAGCGGAAAGAGCCCAAGGAGCGCCGCGATCGACCAGAGTGCGCGGCGCACGAGGCGGAAGCGCTCGCGCGCGGTCAGGGGCGGCAGCGCCGGCGGCTCGGCGCCGTTCCAGCGCGCCCGCGGCGCGGCCGGCGCGGTGCGGGCACTTGCGTCTGTGCGGGCCTCGGTCATCCGTGCGGGTCTCTCGTGCCGACGAGAGGCTCTGCCGCATCGCCGGGCGGGATGCAAACGGAATGACTGCGGGCGCCCCCCTCGCCTTGACAGCCGGCCGCGAGCGGAGCGTGCTTGCTGCGAAGGGACAAGCAGGGAGTCCGCCGCCCGTGCGCACCGCCGTCTTCTCCACCAAGCCCTACGACCGCCGCTTCCTCGACCGCGCCAACGCGGGCCACGGTCACGATCTCGTCTATTTCGAGGCGCGGCTCGACGCGACGACGGTGGCGCTGGCCGCGGGCTTCGAGGCGGTCTGCGTCTTCGTCAACGACCAGGTCGACGCGGCGGTCACGGCGGCGCTGGCCGAAAGCGGCGTGCGGGTGGTGGCGCTGCGCTGCGCCGGCTTCAACAACGTCGATTTGCACGCGGCGGCGGCGCGCGGGCTGGCCGTGGTGCGGGTGCCCGCCTACTCGCCGCACGCGGTCGCGGAGTTCACCGTGGCGATGATGCTGGCGCTCGACCGCAACATCCCGCGCGCCTGGGCGCGGGTGCGGGAGAACAACTACGCGCTCGACGGGCTGATCGGGCGCAACCTCAACGGCCGCACGGTGGGCGTGATCGGCACCGGCAAGATCGGCGCCATCGTCGCGCGGATCCTGAAGCTCGGCTTCGGCTGCGCGGTCACGGCGAGCGACCCGTTCCCCGACCCGGCGGTGGCGGCGCTCGGCATCCCCTTCGCGCCGGCGGCGGAGGTGCTGGCCGCCAGCGACATCGTCACGCTGCACTGCCCGCTGACGCCGGCGACGCGGCATCTGGTCGACGCCGGCGCGATCGAGCGGGCGCGGCCGGGGTTCATGCTGGTCAACACCAGCCGCGGCGCGCTCGTCGACACCGCGGCGCTGGTCCGCGGGCTGAAGCGGCGCAAGGTCGGCGGGGTGGCGCTCGACGTCTACGAGCAGGAGGCCGACCTCTTCTTCGAGGACCTGTCGAACGAGATCGTCCAGGACGACGTCTTCCAGCGGCTCCTGACCTTCCCGAACGTCCTCATCACCGGCCACCAGGCGTTCCTGACCGAGGAGGCGCTGACCAGCATCGCCGAGACGACGCTCGCCAACCTCGCCGACGCCGAGACGGGCCGGCCGCTCGCCAACGCCGTCACCGAGGCGCGGCTGGCGCGCTGAGCGGGATCACGATTCGGGCAGCCCCGCCTGCGCCAGCGCGGTGATCTCGCCGTCGAGGATCGCGGGGTCGCTGTAGAACGCGCCCTCGCGCCACATCGCCTGGGTGAAGTCGGGGTTCTCGACGAGCGCGCCGCGAACCGCCTCGCGCGCCTCGTCGACCCGCCCGAGGCGGACGAGCACGATCGCGCGCGACAGCCGCGGATAGACGTCCGGCTCCGGCACCTTGGCATATTCCGCGAGTGAGTCGTCGTACCGTTCCATCAGCCGGTAGATCAGCCCGCGCTGCAGGTCGTACTCGTCCGCCCGCCCGGGCTCGCGCGGCTCGGCGCGGGCGAGCCAGTCGAGCGCCATCTGGTAGCGCCCGTCGGCAATGAGCACGTCGGTCAGCGATCGCAGCACCCGCGCGTCGTAGGGCGTGATCGCGATCGTCCGCTCGGCCTCGGCGACGCCGTCGGCATAATCGCCGCGCTGCATCAGGACGTAAGCGTTCAACCAGTGCGCCGAGCGCTGCACCTCCGGCGACAGATTGTCCTGCGCCAGCGCCTCGCTCACCAGCCGGTCGGCCTCGGCGAAATTGTGGTCGAGGTCGTCCCAGTACCGCCAGGCCGCCGTCCAGTGCCCCCAGGCGAGCTTGGTCTTGATGAGCGCCGAGTCCGGGTAGTGCGTCAGTCCCTCCTGCCAGATCGCCTCGGCGCGCGCGATCTCTGCCGGAGAGCGGCTGTTCATGTAGACGTCGAGCCCGCGCAGGAAGTAGTCGTATTCGTCGAGCGAGGTCGCATCCTTGCCCCACGCCTCGCGGAACTGCGCGCGCTTGATCTCGCCCTTCTCGCCGGCGAGCGCGAAGATGATCCGGCCGGAGACCTCGTCGACGAGTGCCCACGGGTCGGCGCCGGCGCGGTCGAACCGGTCGGCCCAGACGTGCCGGCCGGTCTTCGTGTCCTCCAGCTGGGCGATGATGCGCAAGGTGTCCCCCTCGCGCCGGACGCTGCCTTCGAGCACGTAGTCGGCACCGAGCTCGTTGCCGATCTCGCGCACGTCGCGCGGCTTGTCGCCGTAGGCGAAGGACGAGCTCCGCGCGATGACAGCCACGTCGGGCGTGCGCGCCAGCATCGAGATCACGTCCTCGGCGACGCCCGGCCCGAGATAGGCCTCCGCCGCGCCGGCGGTGCTGTCGAACGGCAGCACCGCCACCACCGGCGGGTGCGACGGGGTCTCGTCCGCCCCCCTCGTCCGCCAGGCGCCGATCCCGAGCGCCACGAGGACGAGCGTCGCGCCGAACGCCGCCGCCCGCCCCTGGCGCCAGGCGGCCAGCCGCGGCGGCTTGGCGGCGGGGACCAGCCGATAGCCGCGGCGCGGGACCGTCTCGAGGAGCGTGCGCGCGTCGTCGCCGAGCGCCTTGCGGATCTCGCCGATGCACTGCACCAGGCTGTCGTCGGTCACGCTGATCCCCGGCCAGACCGCCGCCTGCAGCTCGTCCTTGGTGACGAGCCGTCCCGGGTTGGCGACGAGGAGCCGCAGCACCGCGAAGCTCTGCGGCCGGAGCGCCGTCGCCCGCCCGTCGGGCCCGACGACCTGCTCCGCATCGAGATCGACGCGCGCGGCGCCAAGGCTGACGATTCGTTCCGAAGGCGCTGCGGCGGCCGTCATCTCCCTGTCCCCCGTGGCGATCCGATGCCCGCGATGGTACGCCCGGCCGCCGCTCGCACCGACTC
Source organism: Paracoccaceae bacterium (assembly GCA_039808205.1). GTDB lineage: Bacteria > Pseudomonadota > Alphaproteobacteria > Rhodobacterales > Rhodobacteraceae > Amaricoccus. The sequence goes on from JBDHSS010000116.1 coordinate 6,902, forward strand.
GGGATTTGCGCGACCGGGCCCGGGATCGGCCGATTTCGGCGCTCGATCGGCGTTCGTTCGTGACGGGGCGCCCGCGCTCGCCTGCCCGCAAGACGGTGCTGCTCGCGACGGATTCCGGCGAGCGCGCGTGCGTCTGCCGCTCTGGCCGAGACTCGCTTGGGCCTGGGGACGGAGCTTCGGTCGCCGCCTCACGCCGCAGCCGCCGTTCGCCGCCGCTCGCCGGGGAGCGGCGGGAAAGCCATGGCGATCGCCACCGCGCCGAGGGCGAGGGCGGCGGAGCCGAGGTAGAGCCAGGTGTAGCTGCCGAAGGTGTCGAAGACCCAGCCGCCGCCGAGCGGCCCGAGCGCCATGCCGAGCGAGGACACCATGGTCGCCGCCCCGAGCACGGTGCCCATCACCCTCTGCCCGAAGTATTCGCGCGCCAGCACGGCGTAGAGCGGCATCACCCCTCCGTAGGCCATGCCGAAGACGCCGGCGAGCAGGTAGAAGGCGCCGACCTCGTGCACCCCGAGATAGGCGGGGATCGCCAGCGCCTGCAGGAGCAGGCCCGCGACGATCACCCGCCGGACGCCGAGGCGGTCGGCGGCGAGGCCGAAGGCGAGCCGGCCGCCGAGACCGGCGAGGCCCTCGACGCTGTAGATCGACACCGCGGTCATCGTCGGGATGCCGCAGAAGGCAGCGTAGCTCAGCATGTGGAAGATCGGCCCCGAGTGCGCGGCGCAGCAAAGCCCGAAGGTGGCGGCGAGGACGGCGAACTGCGGCGAGCGCAGCGCGGCGCCGGCGCTCGCCGCACCGGCCTCGTTGCCGACGGCGGTGACTTGCGCGGCCAGAGGCGGCCGGCGCACGAGGAGCGCCGCGGGCACCAGCAACCCCCAGGCGAGCACCCCCATCACCGCCATCGCGGTGCGCCAGTCGTGGCGCGCGATCAGCCAGCCCGCGAGCGGCGTCATCGTGAGCGGCGCCATGCCCATGCCGGCGGAGACGAGCGACACCGCGAGCGCCCGACCGTGGTCGAACCAGCCGGTGACGGCGGCGATCATCGGCGCGAAGAACGCGCCCGCCGACAGCCCGACGAGCAGGCCAAAGCCGAGCTGGAAGGTGATGGGGCTGGTGGCGCGGCTGGCGACGACGAGGCCGGCGCCGAGCAGGAGCGCGCCGACGAGCACGACCGGGCGCGGGCCCCAGCGGTCGCTGGCGGCGCCCCAGAGAAAGCCCGCGACGCCCATGACGAGGAAGTCGAGCGTCATCGCCGTCGAGATGCCGGCGCGCGACCACCCGGTCTCGGCGGCCATCGGCGCGAGGAACACCGCGAGCGAGAACATCGCACCGATCGCGACGCAGCCCATGAGCCCGCCCAGGAACACGATCACCCAGCG
>JBDHSS010000117.1:0-8254 GCA_039808205.1 Paracoccaceae bacterium
GGCATGGGCGGCGCCGGCATCGGCGTGGGCCTCGTGGCCGGCAACTTCCTGTCGGGCGCGCTGCGCAACCCGGCCGCGGCCGGCGAGCAGACCGCCACGCTCTTCATCGGCATCGCCTTTGCCGAGGCGCTCGGCATCTTCTCGTTCCTCGTCGCGCTGCTGCTGATGTTCGCGGTCTGAGCCGCGACCGAGCGACAGCTGTCGCGGGCCGGCTTCTTGGCCCGCCGAGGACGGAGTGAGAGATGGCGACCGACAACGCCTGGATCGTGATCGCGCAGGCCGAGACCGGGGGGCACGTCGAGGTGGCCCCGGCCGGCGGCGAGCCGGCGGCCGACCACACCGCGGAGACGCAGGGCGCGGCGAACCTCGAGCATGCCGAATCCGGCATGCCGCAGCTCAACCCGGCAATCTACCCGAACCTGATCTTCTGGCTCGTCATCGCGCTCTTCGCGCTCTACTTCATCCTGACCCGGGTGGCGCTGCCGCGCGTCGGCACGGTGATCGCCGAGCGCAACGACGCGATCGCCAACGACATCGAGGCGGCGGCGGCGCTGAAGCGGCGGGCGGAGGAGGCCGAGGCCGCCTACAACGCCAAGCTCGCCCAGGCGCGCGACGAGGCGCACAAGATCGCCGCCGAGGCGAAGGCGGTGGTCGACAAGGAGCTCGCCGCGGTGACGGCGAAGGCGGACGCCGAGATCGGCGTGCGCGCGGCCGAGTCGGAGAAGCGGATCGCCGAGATCCGTGACAACGCGGCGCGGAGCGTCGAGGAGGTCGCCCGCGACACTGCCGGCGAGATCGTGCGCGTGCTGCTGCCGTCGGCCGCCGACGAGGGCGCGGTCGGCGCCGCCATCGCCAACCGGCTGAAGGGCTGACGCCATGGGCTTCCTCAACAACACCGAGATCGTCGTCGCGATCGGCTTCGTGATCTTCATCGGCATCCTCGTCTACTACGGGGTGCCGGCGATGATCGCCCGCAAGCTCGACGAGCGCGCCGTGCGCATCCGGCAGGAGCTCGACGAGGCGCGGGCGCTCCGCGACGAGGCGCAGAGCCTGCTCGCGAGCTACGAGCGGCGGCAGCAGGAGGTCGCGGCGCAGGCGCAGGATATCGTCGCTGCCGCCCGCGCCGAGGCCGAGAAGGCCGCCGAGGTGGCGAAGGCCGAGATCGCCCGCTCGATGGCGCGGCGGATGCAGACGGCGACCGAGCAGATCGCCGCCGCCGAGCAGGCCGCGGTGCGCCAGATCAAGGACCGCGCCGTCAGCGTCGCGGTCGCCGCGGCCGGCGACGTGCTGCGCGAGCGGATGCAGGCCGAGGACGCCGAGCGGCTGATCGACACGGCGATCGGCGAGGTCGGCGACAAGCTGCACTGAGGCACGCCGCTGGATTCGCCCGGCGATCTCGGTCAGGATCGCCGGCGGGAGGACCGCGATGACGTCGATCGAAACCCGCAAGGCCCAGCTGGAGGCGCGGCTCGCCGAGCTGCAGCAACGCCTGGTGCGCATCGAGGGCGAGCTCGAGCAGCCCGCCAGCGACAACTTTTCCGAGCAGGCGGTGGAGCGCGAGGACGAGGAGGTGCTCGAGGATCTCGGCGCCGCCGGCCTGCAGGAGATCCGCCGGATCGAGGCGGCGCTCGACCGCATCCACCAGGGCACCTACGGCATCTGCGCCAACTGCGGCGACCCGATCGGCGAGGAGCGGCTCGACGTGGTGCCGGCCGCTCCGCTCTGCCGCGACTGCGCCAGCCGGCGCTGAGCCCGGCAGCGCGCCGTCAGGCGCCGCCCGTCGGCGTGATGACGATCTCGACGCGACGGTTCTGCGCTCGTCCGCCCGGGGTGTCGTTGGACGCGACCGGCTGGCGATAGCCCATGCCGGCGGTCTGCACGCGGCCCGCCGCGACGCCGTTCTCGGTCAGCACCAGCGCCACCGCGGCAACGCGCCGTTCGCTCAGCGCCTGGTTGTACGAGGTGCTGCCGACGTTGTCGGTGTGGCCGACCACGGTGACGACCGAGTTCGGGTAGTCGCGCAGGCTGCGGGCGATGAAGGCGATCTCGTCGACGTAATCCTGGTGCAGCCGCGAGCTGCCGGTGTCGAAGGTGACTGATTCGGGCAGCGTCACCACGAGCTGGTTGCCGGTGTTGACGACGGTGGCGCCGCTGCCGGCGAGCTCGGCGTTCAGCTCCTTCTGCTGGCGGTCGAGCAGCGCGCCGGCGGCGGAGCCGATGACGTTGCCGACCGTCGCGCCGGCAACCGTGCCGATGCCGGTGGTGGCGGCGGCGCCGATGGTGGCCCCGGCCGCGGTGCCGATCACGGCGCCCGTCGCCCGGTGGTTGTGGCTTCCGTCCGGATTGCTGCAGCCCGCGAGGGCGGTGGTGGCGGCCAGGAGGACGCAGGCGGTCGCCTGAATTCGCATGATGAGGTTCCTTCAGCGCCGGCGGGAACGCCGGCGCCACGCCGTAGCAGGCGGGGGCGGCCGCGGGAACCCGGGTTTACGCAGCCCCCTCCAGCGGTTCGCCACCGTCGAGCCGGGCGGCCTCCCAGGCGAGCATCGCGCGCTTGACGCCGAGGCCCCAGTGATAGCCGCCGAGGCCACCCGCCTTGCGCAGCGCCCGGTGGCACGGAATGAGGAAGCTGACCGGGTTGCGCCCGACGGCGGTGCCGACGGCGCGCACCGCCTTCGGCCGGCCGATCGCCGCGGCGATGTCGGAATACGTGGTGACATGGCCCGAGGGCACCTGCAGCAGCGCTTCCCAGACCTTGATCTGGAACGGCGCGCCCATCAGGTGCAGCCGCGCCTCGCCGGCGCCGCGGAACGCCGCCGCGACCCACGGCCCGATCGCCTCGGGCGCCTCGACGAAACCGGCCTTGGGCCAGCGCGCTCGCAGGTCGGCCATTGCCGCGGCGCGGCCGGTCTCCGCCGCGAAGGCGAGGCCGCAGAGCCCCCGGTCGGTGCCCATCGCCAGCGCCTCGCCGAAAGCGGTGTCGAACCAGCCCCAGCGGATCACGAGGCCTTCGCCGGCGCGCGCGTAGTCGCCGGGGCTCATCGCCTCCCAGCGCAGGAAAAGATCGTGCAGCCGCCCCGCCCCCGAAAGGCCGACGAGGTGCGCGGCATCGAGCACCGTGTGCCGCTCGGCGAGGAGCCGCCGCGCATGGTCGAGCGTCAGGTACTGCTGGTAGCGCTTCGGGCTCACGCCCACCCAGGCGCTGAACACCCGCTGGAAGTGCGCGGGGCTGAGGCCGACGCTCGCCGCCACCTCCTCGAGCGGCGCCTGCTCGGGCGCGCGATCGGCGATGTGCGCGATGGCGCGGCCGATCACCGCGTAATGGTAGGGCTCGATCGGGGCATCGAGCTTCGTCGTCATCTCCGGCTCGGGCATGGCTTCCCCCTCGCATCTGTCGCCGACAAAGCTATGCTCGGGAGCCCGGCGCCGCCACCCGGAAGCTGCGCAATCCCCCTCCGACCGAAGGGAAGCCATGCCCGAGCAGCTCGACTACGCGACGATCTCCGAGATCTTCGCCCGCTTCCACGCCGCCGACCCGGAGCCCAGGGGCGAGCTCGACTACGTCAACGCCTTCACGCTGCTCGTCGCGGTCGCGCTCTCGGCGCAGGCGACCGACAAGGGGGTGAACCGGGCGACCGAGCCGCTGTTCAAGGTCGCCGACACGCCGGCGAAGATGCTCGAGCTCGGCGAGGAAGGGCTCGTCGCGCACGTCCGGACGATCGGCCTCTTCAACTCCAAGGCGCGGCACGTGATGAAGCTCTCGCGGATCCTCGTCGACGACTTCGCCGGCGAGGTGCCGTCCTCGCGCGCGGCGCTCGCGAGCCTGCCCGGCGTTGGCCGCAAGACCGCCAACGTCGTGCTCAACACCTGGTTCCGGATGCCGGCGATGGCGGTTGACACCCATATCTTCCGGGTGGCGAACCGCACCGGCATCGCCCGCGGCAAGGACGTGGTCGCGGTCGAGCGCGCGCTCGAGGACAACGTGCCCGCGCCCTACCAGCTCCACGCGCACCACTGGCTGATCCTGCACGGCCGCTACATCTGCAAGGCCCGCCGCCCGGCCTGCCCGGTCTGCCCGATCCGCGACCTCTGCCCGTTCGAGGAGAAGACGGTGTGACGGCGGAACGTTTGCCCGCCTCGAGCGCTTCAAGCGGGATGGACGCGGCTACCAGACGCGGATCAATGCCATCCTGCGCGCCTACAAGGATGCGCACGACCGACGCGGCTGACACCGGAAAGCTCAGGAAAGGCGCCTGCCCATGACCACGCTCTACTTCCGCAACGGCACCTGCGCGCTGGCGCCGCACGTGGTGCTCGAATGGATCGGCGCGCCCTACGAGGCGGTGCCGGTCAAGGCCGGCTCGCCCGAGCTCCTGGCGCTCAACCCGTCCGGGGCGGTGCCGGTGCTGAAGGAGGACGACGGCTGGATCCTGACGCAGGCGGGCGCCATCGTCGCGTACCTGGCCGCGCGGCATCCCGAGGCCGGGCTCGCCGGCGGCGACGGCGTGCGCGCGGCGGCGGAGGCGCACCGCTGGTCGTCGTTCCTGACCGGCGACCTGCACCCCGCGTTCTATCCGGTGTTCACGCCGGGCCGCTACACGACCGACCCCTCGGACGAGGCGAAGGCCCGGACGGTCGAGGCCGGGCTCGCGCTGGTGCGCAAGAAGCTCGGCATTCTCGCGCCGCAGCTCGACGGGCGCGACTGGATCCTCGGGCAACGCTCGGTGATCGACGCCTATGCGCTGCCGATGCTGCGCTGGGCGCGGGCAAAGCTGCCGGAGAAGCTCGAGCCCTGGCCGGCGCTCGACGCGCTCGTCGACCGGCTGGAGGCCGATCCGGCGGTGCGGCGTGTGCTCGCCGTGCATCGCCGCTCGGTGGAGGGCGTCGCCGCCTGACCGGCCCCGCGCGGGGTTTCCCTCGCCGGCGAAACCCGCCAATAGTGCGCCGCAGCAGAATCCAGGCGGAACGCACATGAAGCCCTATCAGGTTGTCGGCATCGGCAATGCGCTCGTCGATGTGCTCGGTCACGTCGAGGACGCCTTCCTCGCCGAGCACGGCGTCGAGCGCGGCATCATGACGCTGATCGACACCGGGCGCGCGGTCGAGCTCTACGGCCACATGGGACCGGCGCGCGAGATCTCGGGCGGCTCGGCGGCCAACACCATCGCCGGGCTGGCCGCGCTCGGCGGGCGCACCGCCTATGTCGGCAAGGTGAAGGACGACCAGCTCGGCGCAATCTTCGCCCACGACCTGCGCGCGCAGGGGGCCGCCTACGCGACGCCGCCGGCGCCCAGGGACCACGCCCACGAGACCGGCCGCTGCATCGTGCTGGTCAGCCCCGACGGCGAGCGGTCGATGTCGACCTACCTCGGCGTGTCGGAGTTCCTGGCGCCCGACGACATCGACGAGCGCGAGATGGCGGGCGCGGACTGGCTCTTCCTCGAAGGCTACCGCTTCGATGGCCCCGACAGCCACGCCGCCTTTCGCAAGGCGATCCGCGCCGCCCGCGCCGAGGGCGGCAAGGTTGCGATCACCCTTTCCGACCCGTTCTGCGTCGAGCGCCACCGCGACGCCTTCCTCGCGATGATCCGCGCCGACGTCGAGGTGCTGGTGGCAAACGAGCACGAGCTGAAGTCGCTGTACCTGACCGACGACCTCGAGCACGCGATCGCGCGGGCGGCGGCGGACGTGCCGGTCACCGCCTGCACCGTCGGCCCCGGCGGCGCGCACCTCGTCAGCCGCGGCGAGCGCGTGCACGCCCCGGCGCACGCGACCACGGTCGTCGACGTGACCGGCGCCGGCGATCTCTTCGCCTCGGGGCTGCTCTGGGGCATCGTCACCGGGCGCGACTGGCTGACCGCCGTGCGCATGGGCAACGTCGCCGCGGCGGAGGTGATCTCGCACATCGGCGCCCGGCCGGAGCGCGACCTGCGCCAGCTCTTCGCGGCGGAGGGGCTGCTCTGACCGAGGCGCTTCCCGAGACGCCGCCAGCGCGCACGTCGCGGGACAACCCGCGCCTCGGCATCACGCTGATGATCCTGACCACGGCGATCTTCGCGCTGCAGGACGGCGTGTCGCGCCACCTCGGCCAGCATTACAGCGTGATGACGATCGTGATGATCCGCTACTGGTTCTTCGCGGCCTTCGTGCTGGTGCTGGCGGCGAACCGGCCCGGCGGGATTCGCGCCGCCGCCCGCTCGCAGCGGCCGGTGCTGCAGGTGCTGCGCTCGGTGCTGCTGGTCGCGGAGATCTGCGTGACGATCATCTCCTTCGTGCTGCTCGGCCTCATCGGCACGCATGCGATCTTCTCCACCTATCCCCTGATGGTCGCCGCTCTCGCCGGTCCCGTCCTCGGCGAGCGCGTCGGCTGGCGCCGCCGCGCGGCGATCGGCGTCGGCCTCGTCGGCGTGCTCATCGTGCTGCGGCCCGGCTTCCAGGTGTTCAGCCCGGCCGCGCTGGTGCCGCTCGGCGGCGCCTTCATGTTCGCGGTCTACGGGCTGCTCACCCGCTACGTCGCGCGCTGGGATTCGGCCGAGACCAGCTTCTTCTACACCGGCGCCGCCGGCGCGGTGGCGATCACGCTCGTGGCACCATTCTGGTGGACGCCGATCCAGGGCTGGGCCGACTGGGGGTGGATGGCGCTCCTCTGCGTCCAGGCGGTGCTCGGGCACTTCCTGTTCATCAAGGCCTACGAGGTGGCGGAGGCGGGCACGGTGCAACCCTTCGCCTACTTCCAGCTCGTCTTCATCGCCATCCTCGGCGTGACGCTGTTCGACGAGCGGCCCGACGCCTTCACCATCGCCGGCGCCGGGCTGATCCTCACAGCCGGGCTCTACACCGTGCTGCGCGAGGCGCAGCTCAACCGGTCGAGCTGACGGCGGTGGCGGCGGGCGCGGGCCGGGCGTCGTCGGCCGGCTGCGCCGCCTCGACCGGGCCGCTGCCGGCCGGCGCGCCGGGCGCGGCGAGCCGGACGCGATAGACCTCGAGCCCCTCGAGCACCCGCATCACGTAGTTGCGCGTCTCGGTGTAGGGGATCGACTCGACCCAGCCGACGACGTCGGCACCTGGCTGGCGGGGGTCGCCGAGATCCTCGATCCAGCGGTCGACCCGACCGGGGCCGGCGTTGTAGGCGGCGGTCGCCAGCAGGTACGACCCGCGATAGCGATCGAGCAGATGCGCAAGGTATTCGGTGCCGAGCCGGGCGTTGTAGAGCCCGTCGCTCGACAGCCGCGGCAGGTCGAAGTCGACGCCCGCAGCCGCCGCCATCGTCTTCGCCGTCGCCGGCATCAGCTGCATCAGCCCGCGCGCGCCGACCGAGCTCGCCACCGTCGCGTCGAGCTCGCTCTCCTGCCGCGCCACGGCCATCGCCCAGGCGCTGGCCACCGGCCAGGTCTCGGCGGCGATCGCGTGCAGCGGATAGTACTGCTCCGGAAGCACGACGCCATCGTTCGCGGCATCCTTGGCAATGCGGATGCCGATCTCCGGCCGGCCGGCGTCGATCGCCATCTGCGCCAGCGCCGCCCGCTTCGCCGCCGGCCGGTCTGCCGCGGCGGCGCGCAGGAACTGCGAGCCGCGCTTCTCGTCGCCGGCGCGCAGCAGCAACAGCCCCGCCTGCGCCACCGTCGAGCGCGCCACCGGCTCGCCATGCCAGTCGGGCACCGCCAGCGCGGCCGGCGGCGGCAGGGTGCCGAGCTCCTTCGCCGCGAGCTGGCCGTAGAAGCTCGTCGGCCACGCCGCGGCGGCACGGAAGGCGTGCTCGGCCGCGACGCTGTCGCCGAGGCGCCGATAGGCGAGCCCCAGCCAGTAGCCCGCCCGCCCGAGGCTGATCGGCGTCGCCACCGCCTGCTGGAAGCGGGTGAAATGGCCGATCGCCCGCTTCGCGTCGTCGAGCCGGGTCAGCGCGACGAAGCCCGCCACCCACTCGGCATCGGCGTAGTCGGGGCCCTCGGTCGCGAAGCTCTGCGCCGCGATCCGGTAGGCGGCCCGGGTATCGCCGTCCTCGAGCGCCTGCCGCGCGAGGTTCGCCCGCCGCTCCAGCCAGAACTCCGGCCGGCCGAGCTTCTTCGCCGAGGTCGACTGCGCGAGCAGGAAATCCTCCGCCTCCTGCCAGCGGCCCTTCTCGACGCGGTAGCGATAGCGCTCGAAGGCGAGCCCCGGATCGTTCCGGAGGCCCGGCGGCACCTGGTTGATCGCGTACTGCAGCCCCTCGGTGTCGCGCCGGGTGGCGATGCGCGCCTGCGCGAGCTTCTGCCAGTCC
>JBDHSS010000118.1:0-8239 GCA_039808205.1 Paracoccaceae bacterium
CGGCTGACCGCGGCGCAGGCGATGATGCGCTGGCTGAGCGTTCAGATGACCGAGGACGGCGACCGCTTCATCGAAGGCGTCTGGGCGATCTTCGGCCACGGCAACGTCGCCGGCATCGGCGAGGCGCTGCACCGCCACCGCGATGTGCTGCCGACCTGGCGCGGCCAGAACGAGCAGACGATGGCACACGCGGCGATCGCCTATGCGAAGACCCTGCGCCGGCGCCGTGCCCATGCCGTCACCTCGTCGATCGGCCCGGGGTCGACCAACATGGTGACCGCCGCCGCCCTCGCCCACGTCAACCGGCTGCCGGTGCTGTTCCTCTGCGGCGACGTCTTCGCCAACCGCCGCCCCGACCCCGTCCTGCAGCAGATCGAGGACTTCGACGACGGCACCGTCTCGGCCAACGACTGCTTCCGCCCCGTCACCCGCTACTTCGACCGGATCACCCGGCCCGAGCATCTGCTGACCGCGCTCCCCCGCGCCATGCGTACGATGACCGACCCGGCCGACTGCGGCCCGGTCTGCCTCGCCTTCTGCCAGGACGTGCAGGCCGAGGTTTTCGACTGCCCCGAAAGCTTCTTCGAGCCCCGGGTCTGGCGCATCCGCCGCCCCGAACCCGACCCGGTGGAGGTGTCCGAGGTCGTCGCCGCGATCCGCGCCGCCCGGGCCCCGGTCATCGTCTCCGGCGGCGGCGTCCTCTACTCCGGCGCCGAGGAGCTGCTCGCCGACTTCGCCGCGCGGCGGAACATTCCGATCGTCGAGACCCAGGCCGGCAAGGGCGCGACCGCCTGGCAGCATCCGATGAACTTCGGCTCGCCCGGCGTCACCGGCTCGGCCTGCGGCAACGAGGCCTGCGCCGCGGCGGATCTGGTGATCGGCGTCGGCACCCGCTTCCAGGACTTCACCACCGGCTCGTGGACGGTCTTTGCCAATCCCGATCGCCGGCTCGTCTCGATCAATGTCACCGGCTACGACGCCCTGAAGCACGGCGCCCTCGGCATCCTTGGCGACGCCAGGGTCACGCTCGGGAAGATCGACGCCGCGCTCGGCGATCTGCGCTTCGGCGCGGCCGACGCCGAAGCGCGCAGCAACTGGCAGGCGTCCGTCGCCGAGGTCACGGCGGCGCCGGCGAAGGACACCAACAAGCTCCCCTCCGACGCCCAGGTGATCGGCGCGGCGCAGCGGGTGGCGACCGAAAACACGGTGGCCATGTGCGCCGCCGGCACCATGCCCGGCGCGCTGCAGGTGCTCTGGCAGGCGGCCAAGGGCGGCTACCACATGGAGTACGGCTATTCCTGCATGGGCTACGAGGTCGCCGGCGCCATGGGGATCAAGCTCGCCGATCGCTCCAAGGAGGTGATCTGCTTCGTCGGCGACGGCAGCTACATGATGGCGAACTCCGAGCTCGCCACCGCGGTGATGCGCCGCGTGCCCTTCACCGTCGTGCTGACCGACAACCGCGGTTACGGCTGCATCAACCGGCTGCAGCAGGAATGCGGCGGCGCCGAGTTCAACAACATGTACAAGGACGCGGCCGTCGAGGCGCAACCCGAAATCGACTTCGTCGCCCACGCCCGCTCGATGGGCGCCCACGCCGAGAAGGCGCAGGACATCGCCGATCTCGAGGCCAGGATCGTCGCCGCCCGCGGCCGCTCGATCCCCACCGTCATCGTCATCGACACCGAGGCGGTCTCGGGCACCGGCGCCGGCGGCCACTGGTGGGACGTTGCCGTGCCGCAGGTCGGCGGCCCCGAACGGCTGGAACGGGCCCGCGACCGCCACGAGGCAAATGCCCGCCTCCAGCGCGTCTTCAACTGAAGGGCCCCGGGATGCCACCGCTCCTCCGCAAGCCCTTTGGCGTTCATGGCAAGGTGCACGAGATCACGCCCGTCTCCGCTGGCTGGCGCTACGTCGGCTTCTCGCTCTACCGACTGCGCCCCGGCGAAGACGAGACGATGGCGGTGAGGGACGGCGACGTCGTGCTGGTGCCGCGTGGCCACCACCCGTGCGGCGCCCCGTACGGCTTCGAGATGTACAACCTCAATGTCATGGCCGGCCCGCGCCGCAACTGGCGCTTCGTCCCCGCTCCCGAGGTCGAGTGGATCATCGGGCGCGACGGTTGAGCAGGCTGGATATCGCACACTTCGGAGGACGGGCATGCGGATCGGGCTGGTAGGGTACGGGACCGGCGGGCGGCACTTCCACGCCCCCTTCATCGCCGCCGCGGCAGGCGTCGAGCTCGCCGGCGTCGTCGCGCGCGCTCCGGCGACGATCGCCAAGGTCGAGGCAGATCTCCCCGGCGTGGCGGTTTTCCCGAGCCTCGCCGCGATGATTGCGACCGGCGGGATCGACGCGGTGACGATCACCACGCCTCCGCACACACGCCAGGAGCTTGTGCTTGAGGCGATACAAGCCGGCCTCCACGTCATCGCCGACAAGCCCTTCGCCCCAAGCGCCGACGCGGGCCGCGCGCTCGCTCGCGCCGCGAGGACCAGGGGCGTCGTCCTCGGTGTCTTCCACAATCGACGGTGGGATGCCGACGCGCGCACCCTCAAGGCCGTGCTCGACACCGGCCGCCTCGGCCGGCTGTGGCGCGTTCACTCGCGCATGGACCAGGACGACCCGGCCACCCTCGAGGCCGGTCCCGCGGGTGGCCTGCTCCGCGACCTCGGCAGCCACGTCGTCGATCAGATGCTCTGGCTCCTCGGACCCGTGGTGTCGGTCGACGCGCAGCTCGACATCATCGACCTGCCCGAAGGCCCGACGGACGCCGGCTTCACTCTGACCCTCCGTCATTCGAGCGGGGTCCATTCGCACCTTCAGGCAAGCAAGCTCAACCGGCTGGCGGTCAAGGAGTACCGCGCGTACGGCGAGCTCGGCTCCTACGTGTCCTCCGGCACCGACGTCCAGGCGCAGGCGATCTTCGCGGGCCGCCGCCCGGTCGACGATCCGGCGGGCTGGGGTTGCGAGGCGCGGCGAGATTGGGGGATCCTCCGCACGGCCGCAGGCGAGGAGCCCGTTCCTTCCGAGCAGGGCCGCTACCACGACTACTATGTGGCCTTCGCCCGCTCCGTCCGTGACGGAACGCCGCCGCCGGTAACGGCCGAGGAGGGGATCCGCACCCTTGCAATCCTTGACGCAGCCCGGACCAGCGCCAGGGTGGGCCGCTCGGTCGAGCTCGATCCTGAACAGACCTGAGGACGACTGGTCTCCGGGGCCGCCGAGGGCGCCCGGAGCTCGTGGTGCCGACGCGGCAAAATGGCAGACCGTGGCGGTTCTGCCCCTGGCCGGAGGGCCCGATGAAGCACCGGGCGAAGGCGTGGAACCGCCGTGAACGCGCGGGTTGTCCGCGAGAAGCAGCCGAGCCGTGGACGGCGCCCTCAGCGCGCGGCGGTGACGATGAACTCGACGCGGTAGTCGGGCGTGGCGAGGCGGGCCTCGCCGCAGGCGCGGGCGGGCGGGTTCGCCGGGTCGATCCAGGCGTCGTAGACCGCGTTCATCGCCGCGAAGTCGGCGATGTCGGCGAGCCAGACGATGACCTGCAGGATGCGCGACTTGTCGCTGCCCGCCTCGGCGAGCAAGGCCTCGACGGCGGCGAGCGCCTCGCGGGTCTGGCCGGCGAGATCGCTCTTCGGCTCGCCGACCTGGCCGGCGAGATAGACGGTCTCGCCGTGGATGACCGCCTGGCTCATCCGCTTGCCGGGGTGCAGGCGCGTGATCGTCATGGGCTTCGCTCCTCTCCTGAAAGGCTGGGGTGACGCCGCAGTCGCCGCGGCGTCGGTTCGTGCGTCACACGAGCTCCGGCACCAGCTCCGGCGGCAGGTTCTGGAAGCTGACCGGGCGCAGGAAGCGGCGGATCGAGAGCGTGCCGACCGAGGTGGCGCCGAAGTTGGTCGAGGCCGGATAGGGGCCGCCGTGGACCATGGCGTCGACGACCTCGACGCCGGTCGGGAAGCCGTTGACGAGGATCCGGCCCGCCTTGCGCTCGAGCACCGGCACGAGCCGGCGGGCGGCGTCGGTGTCGGCGGCGTCCATGTGGATCGTGGCGGTCAGCTGCCCCTCGAAGCCCCTGGCGAGCCGGAGCATCTCGTCGAGGGAGGCCACCCGCACCACGAGGCCGAGCGGCCCGAACACCTCCTCGGCAAGCGCGTGGTCGGCGAGGAAGCGGTCGCCCGTGGTCTCGTAAAGGTTGGGGCTGGCCTGCCGCCCTTCGGAGACGGTCTCCAGCACCGGCTTCACCGCGTTGCGACCCTGGAAGCGCTGCTGGCCCTCGCGATAGGCGCGGGCGATGCCTTCGGTCAGCATCGGCTGCGGCCCGACCTTGGCGAGCGCGTCGCGGGTCGCGGCGACGAAGCCGTCGGCATCGGGACCGTCGACGACGAGCGCGATGCCGGGGTTGGTGCAGAACTGCCCGGCGCCGAGCGTGAGCGACCCGGCCCAGCCGGTGCCGAGCGCGGCGCCGCGTGCCGCCGTGGCCGCAGGCAGCACGAACATCGGGTTGACCGAGCCGAGCTCGCCGAAGAACGGAATGGGCTCGGGGCGCTGGGCGCAGAGGTCGAAGAGCGCGCGGCCGCCGGCGAGGCTGCCGGTGAAGCCGACCGCCTTGATCCGCGGGTGGGTGACGAGCGCGGTGCCGACCTCGCGACGCCCGCCCTGGATCAGGCTGAAGGCGCCGGGGTGGACGCCGCAGCGCCCGATTGCGGCGTGGACCGCCTCGGCGACGATCTCGGCGGTGCCAGGGTGGGCGGAGTGGCCCTTCACCACCACGGGGCAGCCGGCGGCGAGCGCGGCGGCGGTGTCGCCGCCGGCCGTCGAGAAGGCCAGCGGGAAGTTCGAGGCGCCGAACACCGCGACCGGGCCGATCGGCCGCTGCACCAGGCGGATCTCCGGGCGTGGCGCGGGCTGACGATCGGGCAAGGCGGCGTCGTGGCGACGGTCGAGATAGCCGCCGTCGCGGATATGGCTGGCGAAGAGGCGCAGCTGGCCCGTGGTCCGGCCGCGCTCGCCGTCGAGCCGCGCCGCCGGCAGGCCGGTCTCGCGCACGCCGATGTCGGTGATCGCCGCGGCGCGGGCCTCGATCTCGTCGGCGATCGCCTCGAGGAAGCCGGCGCGCGCCTCGCGCGAGGAATAGCCATAGGACCAGAAGGCTTCCTCGGCGGCTTCGGCGGCGCGGTCGACGAGCTCGGGCGTGCCGACCGAGAACCGGTCCGCCGGCCCGCTGACCGGCTCGTTCTCGAAGCGGTCCTCGGTGGCGATCCATTCGCCGGCGATCAGGTGCTTGCCGTGGGGAGTGAAGGTCATGGCCAATCTTCTTCTCTTGCTGGGCCGGAGCGGCCCGGTTCAACTCTCGGTCGCGCGCTAGAGGGCGACGTGCTGGCGGCGGTCGCGCGTGATCATCTGCTGGATCTGGCGCACGATCTGGTCGGCGTGGACCCCGGCGCGGCGGTCGGCCGCCTCGATGTCACGCGCCTCGATCGCGGCGATGATCTCCTCGTGCTCGACCACATACTGCCGGGGCAGGCGGTCGTCATAGGACGAGTAGTAGATGCGCAGCAGCCGCCGGCCCTCATCGAGCAGCCGGCAGAAGAGGTCGGTGTAGTAGGGATTGCGCCCCGCCTCGGCAATCGTCGCGTGGAAATCGCGATTGGTCGCGATCATCGCCAGCGCGTCCTGCGCCTCGACGGCCCGCACGAAGTCGGCCTGCTGGGCGCGGATCTTCACGAGATCCGCCGCGGTGCAATGCTCGGCCGCGAGCCGCGTCGTCACCCGGTACATGAGCGTCAGCGCGTCGAAGAAGGCGTGCAGGTTCAGGAAGTCGATGCTCGCCACCACAGTCGAGCGGTTCGGCAGGGTCTTGACCAGTCCCTCGCTCGCCAGCCGCACCAGGGCCTCGCGGATCGGGGTGCGCGACATCGCGAACCGCTCGGCGAGCTGGATCTCGTCGACCGGGCTGCCGGGCAGGAGCACGAGGTTCAGGATGTCGTCGCGCAGGATGGTGTAGACGTGCTTGCTTCCCTCCCCGCGCTTGCGCTCGGGGGGCGGCGCCTGCTTCGTGCTCATGTCCACATCCACCTTCTCGCTCCCGCCGGCTCAGAGATCGGTCGGCCAGGTGTCCGACAGCCGGTAGCCGGCCGGGAACGGGTCGTCGGGATCGACCATGAGCTGCTGGGTGCCGATCACCCAGGCGCGGCCGGAGATGATCGGGCTGATACCGGGCGTGCCGGCGATGTCCTCCTCGCGGTCGACCCGACAGTGGAACTCGGTATCGATGATCGAGCGGCCGACGAAGCGGTCGCCGACCTTGAGCTCGCCCAGCGCGTGGAGCACCGCCATGCGCGCCGAGCAGCCGGTGCCAGTCGGCGAGCGGTCGATCTTGCCCGGCCGGATCGCCACGGCATTCTTGCCGACGAAGACGCCGTCCTCGACCGTGACCGGATCGGTGAACTGGCAGAACGAGATGTGGTTCCAGTCGTTCGCCGGGTGGCGGAAGCCGAGCTGCTCGTTCGCCGCCTTGGTGATCCGCATGCCGGCTTCGGCCAGCGCGCGGGCGTTCTCCGGGCGGATCGCGATCCCGACGGCGGCGGCCTCGACGAGGACGAAGCTGTCGCCGCCATAGGCGGTGTCGACGACGAGCGTGCCGAAGCCCTCGACCTCGAGCGGCGCTCCGAGCCGGTCGGCGAAGGAGGGCACGTTGCGCACGGTGATCCGCTCGGCCTTGCCGTTACGGCAGGCCGCCTCGACCTCGATGATGCCGCCCGGCGGCTCGAGGATCATCCGCGTCACCGGCTCGGTCATCGGCACGATGCCGGTGTCGAGGAGCACGGTCGAGACGCAGATCGAGTTGGAGCCCGACATCGGCGGGGTGTCGGCGGGCTCCATGATGATCCATCCCATCTGCGCCCGCGGGTCCTTCGGCGGCACCAGCAGGTTGACGTGGCGAAAGACCCCGCCGCGCGGCTCGTTCAGCACGAAGTTGCGCAAGGTTTCGTCGGTGGCGATCCAGCGCGACTGCTCCCAGACGGTGGCCCCGGGCGGCGGCGCGACGCCGCCGACGATGACGTCGCCGACCTCGCCCTCGGCGTGGCAGGTGACGACATGCACGATCTTCGAGGTCCGCATGGTTCTTTCCCGCCTAGTCCTGCGTGAGCTTCACGAACGCTGCCGTCTCCGGGTTCTTCGGAGCGCGGAAGAGCTCGTCCGGCGGCGCGATCTCGGCCATCACGCCCTTGTGAAAGAAGGCAACGCGATCCGACACTTCGCGAGCGAACTTCATCTCGTGGGTGACGCAGATCATCGTCATGCCTTCCGAGGCCAGCATCCTGAGGGTGTCGAGCACCTCGCCGACGAGCTGCGGGTCGAGCGCCGAGGTCACCTCGTCGAAGAGCATGTAGTGCGGCGACATGGCGAGCGCGCGGGCAATCGCCATGCGCTGCTGCTGGCCGCCCGAGAGGCGCGCGGGATAGACGTTGAGCTTGTCGGCCAGCCCGACGTGAGTCAGCTGCTTGACCGCCATCGCCTCGGCCTCGGCCCGCGACTGGCCGAGCACCTTGCGCGGCGCCAGCATGACGTTCTCGAGCACGGTCAGGTGCGGAAAGGCGTTCCACTGCTGGAAGACGATGCCGATCTTCTGGCGCAGCTTGTTGAGGTTGGTCGAGCGCGCGTGCACCTCGGTGCCGTCGACGACGATCCGGCCGGAGTTGATCGGCTCGAGGCCGTTGATGCAGGTGAGCAGCGTCGACTTGCCCGATCCCGAGCCGCCGATGATCGTCAGCACCTCGCCCGTGGCCACCGTGAGGTTGATCCCCTTCAGGACCTCGAGCTGGCCGAAGGACTTGTGGACGTTCTCGATCTCAATCATTGGACCACCGCCTTTCGAGGTAGCCGCCGAGGCGGGCGAGCGGGAAGCTGATGACGAAGTAGAACAGGCCGCAGATCGTCAGCAGGATCAGCGGCTCCTGCAGGCGGGTGATGAGGATCTGCGTCGCCTTCAGAAGCTCGGTCACCTGGACGATGTAGACGAGCGCGGAGTCCTTCATCACCCCGAGCGCGAGCCCGATCCACGACGGCAGCGCGACGCGGGTCGCGAGCGGGGTCACGATGTTGGCCATGTCCTGCCACCAGGTCATGCCGAGCGAGCGGGCGGCGCGGCGGGTGGTGCTCGGCACCGCGTCGATGGCGCCGCGGACGATCTCGGCGCAGTAGGCGGCGGTGTAGAAGGTCAGCACGCCGCAGGCGA
>JBDHSS010000119.1:0-8193 GCA_039808205.1 Paracoccaceae bacterium
GCGCCGCGCTTCGACGCCTCGGGCACCGCGCTGCCGCGGCCGGACGCGCGCCGCGACGGCGAGTGGTGCGTGGCCGGCTGGGTGACATCGGGCGGCTACGGCCATTCCGTCGGGCTGTCGCTGGCGCAGGGCTACCTGCCGGCGGGCCTCGCGGAACGGGACGAGGAGGGGCTGCTCGAGGTCGAGATCCTCGGGGTGCGCTGTCCGGCACGGATCGCCGTCACGCCGCCGTTCGACCCGGAGGGGACACGGATGCGCGGGTGAGCGGTACCGGAAGAACTAAACTGCCGGCTGAGACCGGTGCGAACCAGAGCAAGAGAGGTAATGGTCCGATCCGAGGCCTGCCGGCGACCTGCCGAGGAGTGCCGCCGGAGGAGATGTTGCGAGACCTTGAAAGGGTGTAAGGTAGGGTCTCACTGAAATCGGCGTCAGGAGCTTCGAGGAACAAGGCGCTCTGTATAGTGCCGAGGCATCAGGAGAGGACAATCGTGTCGCTACAAGTCGTCGGAGCGGGATTCGGACGGACTGGCACGCATTCCTTGAGAGAGGCGCTGGGCGAGCTGGGCCTCGGCCCCTGCTATCACATGGTCGAGGTCATCGAGGATCCGGACCGCAAGGTGCCGCAGTGGGTCGCGGCAGGCGAGGGCAAGGCCGACTGGGACGCGATCTTCGCGGGCTACGCCTCGACGGTGGACTGGCCTTCGGCCGGATACTGGAAGCCGATCCTCGCCCACAGTCCCGACGCCAGGGTGATCCTGAGCAGCCGGAGCGCCGAGAGCTGGTTCGACAGCTTCTCGGAGACGATCGCCTGGCTGATGGCGACCCCCGACACCTTGCCGCCGCACCTGCAGCCGTGGTTGCAGATGGTAAAGAACCTCGTCGAGGAGACCACGTTCGGCGGGCGACCGACCGACCGGGACCATGCGATCGCGGTCTTCAATGCCTACGAGGCCGAGGTCAAGGCGAGCGTGCCGCCGGATCGCCTGCTGGTGTTCCAGGCCGCGGACGGGTGGGAGCCGCTCTGCCGCTTTCTCGACAAGCCGGTCCCTGCCAAACCGTATCCGCGATCCAACACCAAGGACGACTTCGTCACCCGCTTCAGGAAGCCGGCGTGACGCGGGCCGGGCAAGCGGAGGTTGACCGATGCGGGACCGGAGCGCATCGCCCCCTCCCGTGAGACGAGAGCACGGCGTATAAGCGATCGGGCGGTGGGTCGGGCGGAATCGGGAGGCAGACGATGGCGAAGGTGCACGGCAGGCCCTGCTGGTACGAGCTTGCGACCAGCAAGGGCAGCGTCGGGGCGGCGGAGGCGTTCTACGGCGCCGTGCTCGGCTGGACCTTCCAGGATGCAGGGATGGAGGGCTTCACCTACCACCTCGCGAGCGCCGACGGCGACATGGTGGCCGGGGTGATGGAGATGCCCGACGAGGCGGGCGGGATGCCGCCGCTGTGGATGATCTACTTCGCCGTCGAGGACGCCGACAAGGCGGCCGCCGCCATCGAGGCGGCGGGCGGCCGGATCCACAAGCCGGTCGCCGACATCCCCGGCACCGGCCGCTTCGCCATCGCCGGCGACCCCCAGGGTGCAGGCTTCGGGATTCTCGAGCCGGCGCCGATGCAGGACGGCCAGGCCGGCAATGCCTTCGACCAGGCCAAGGCCGGCCATGGCAACTGGAACGAGCTGATGACAACCGATCCGGCGGGCGGCTTCCGCTTCTACGCCGACCTCCTCGGCTGGGAGAAGTCGCGCGCCGTCGACATGGGCGAGATGGGCGTCTACCAGACCTTCTCCCACGACGGCGACGACATCGGCGGGATCATGGGCCTCGGCCAGTCGCCGGTCGCGACGTGGCTGCCGTACTTTGGGGTGAACGGCGTCGACCCGGCGATCGCGCGCGTCACGGCGGCCGGGGGTCGGCTGGCGCACGGGCCGATGGAGGTGCCCGGCGGCGCCTTCATCGCCGTCGCCCAGGACCCGCAGGGCGCCTGGTTCGCGCTCGTCGGGCCGAAGGCGAGCACCGCCTGAACCCGCCTGAGACGACGAGGCCGCGGCTCAGAGCCGGACGCCGTAGACTCGCTCCGCCGTGCCGTGCGCCATCGCCGCCGCCTCCGCCTCGGAGAAGCCCGCGAGGATGTTGCGGAAGGCCGCGATCCAGGACGGCAGGTCGCCGCCCTGGACGGTGACGACCGGCCAGTCGCTGCCCCAGAGGCAGCGCTCCGGGCCGAACGCCGCAATCACCTCCTCGACCCACGGCCGCACCGTGGCGAGGCTCGCCTCGCCCGGCGCGACATAGGCGAAGACGCCGGAGAGCTTCGCCACCACGTTCGGCATCGCCGCGAGCGCGCGGATGCCGGCGCGCCAGCCGTCCCAGGCGCCGCCGGCGATGTCGGGCACGCCGCAGTGGTCGAGAACCAGCCGCGTGCCGTCGCAGTCGCGCGCCAGCTCGAGCGCGATCGGCAGCTGCCGCGCGAGAAAGCACATGTCGAACGGCAGGCCGCGCGCGCCCATCCGCCGGACGTTGGCGCGGAAGGTCGCGGTCCGCGACACCTCGTCGCCGGTCTGGTGCAGGATGCGCCGGTAGCCGACGACGCCGAGGTCAGTGCCCGCCTCGAGCCAGGCCTCGAAGCCTTGGTCAGTCTCCGGCCGGCAGGCGGCGATCTGGCCGAGGATGCGGCTGCCCGGCCGGCGGACGAGATCGGCGATCATCCGCGCCTCGGCCTCGCCGTCGTCGGCGTCGACCTCCATGAAGATCGTGCCACCGACGCCGAGCTCCGCGGTCAGCGCCGCATAGTCCTCGGCGGTGAAGGCGCGCCCCGCAAGGGCGGGCGCGCCCGCCATCCAGCCGTAGCGCATCGCCGCCGGGTAGACGAGGTGCTGGTGGGTGTCGAGAAGCGGCAGCAATGGGCCTACTCCGGATCGTCGATCACCAGCTGGCGCTGGCTGCCGAGGCCCTCGATGCCGAGCTCCATCACGTCGCCGGCCTTGAGGTAGACCGGCGGCTTCATTCCCATGCCCACCCCCGGCGGCGTGCCGGTCGAGATGATGTCGCCGGGCTCCAGCCGCATGAACTGGCTGAGGTAATGGACGAGGAAGCGGACGCCGTAGACCATGGTCTTCGTCGAGCCGTCCTGCCGGGTCTCGCCGTTGACCTTCAGCCACATGCCGAGCGCCTGCGGGTCGGCGACCTCGTCGCGGGTGACGAGCCACGGGCCGGTCGGGCCGAAGGTGTCGCAGGACTTGCCCTTGGTCCACTGGCCCTGGCGCTCGGCCTGGAACGCGCGCTCGGAGACGTCGTTGACGACGCAGTAGCCGGCGACGTGGTCCAGCGCGTCGGCCTCGCTCACGTACTTGGCCCGCTTGCCGATGACGACGCCGAGCTCGACCTCCCAGTCGGTCTTGACCGAGTTCCGCGGGATCATCACCTGGTCGTTCGGCCCGACGATGGCGCTCGTCGCCTTCATGAACACCACGGGCTCGCTCGGCACCGGCAGGTTCGATTCCGCCGCGTGGTCGGCGTAGTTGAGGCCGATGCAGATGAATTTGCCGGTCCCGCCGACGCAGGCGCCGAGCCGCACGCCGGCGTCGACCGCGGGCAGATTCGCCGCGTCGAGGCCGCGCAGGCGGGCGAGGCCCTCGTCGGAGAGCGTGGCACCGGCGATGTCGCCGACGACGCCCGACAGGTCGCGGATCGTGCCGTCGGCATCGAGCAGCCCCGGCTTCTCCGATCCCATGGCGCCGTAGCGTACGAGCTTCATCTCTCTCTCCCTTTGCGGTCAGACGTTGGACCAGCCGCCGTCGATGACGTGGGCGACCCCGGTGGTGAAGGCGCTCTCGTCGGAGGCGAGGTAGACGGCGAGCGCCGCGATCTCCTCGGGGCGGCCGAGCCGGCCCATCGGCTGGCGCGCGGCGAAGGCGGCGCGCACTTCCTCGTAGTCGCCCTGCGAGCGGATGCGCTCGTCGAGCGACGGGCTCTCGACCGTGCCCGGACAGATGCAGTTGCAGCGGATCCCGCGGGTCACGAAGTCGGCGGCGACCGACTTGGTCATGCCGATCACCGCGGCCTTGGTGGCGCCATAGGTGAAGCGGTTCGGTGCCGCGATGACCGAGGAGGCAACGGAGGCCACGTTGACGATGCTGCCGCCGCCCGCCGCGAGCATGCCGGGCAGGAAGGCGCGCATCATTCGGTACATCGCCACGACGTTGAGCTCGATCGAGAAGGCGAAGCGCGCGTCGTCGGTGTCGAGGATGGTGCCGTGCTCGACGAAGCCCGCGCAGTTGAAGAGCACGTCGACCCGGCCCGCGCGCTCGCACACCGCCGCGATCGCCGCGGGATCGAGCACGTCGAGGCGGGCGGTCGCGATGCCTTCATCGGCCAGCCCGTCGAGCTTGGCCGCATCGAGATCGGTCGCGAGCACCGTCGCCCCCTCGCGCGCCATGGCGATCGCGGTCGCGCGGCCGATGCCCTGGCCCGCGGCGGTGACGAGGCAGGCCTTGCCCTTCAGTCGATCCATCCCCTCCCCCGCAGCACCCGGCTTGCGGCCTTCTTCCGACACTTTCGGGCCCGTGTCCACCGCGCCGCGGGCCGTGACCGCCTCCGGAGGAAACGCCCCGAGACCGCACCTTCCGAAAGCTTCAGCCCTCGAGCCCCAACCGCCGGTGCCATTCGGCGAGGCTTTCGTCGGGGTAGCCGTCGAAGGCCTTGTCGCGCGGGCCGAGGCAGGGCTCGACCCAGGCCGCCTTGCTGCCGAGCATCAGGTGGGTGCGCTCGGGCGGCACCGGCAGGGGGGTGTCGATCGCCGAGGCGTGCGGATGCACGAGCTCGGGCCAGCGCGGATCCCAGAGCCAGAGCGGCGAGCCGCAGAGCCCGCAGAACCGCCGCCCCGCCGGGCTCGCGGCACCGCCCTCGTCGTCGAGCCGGGCGCGATAGACGCGGACGTGCGCCTCGCCCTCGACCTCAAGGCTGTCGGCACGTGCGCCGAGATTGATCGCGTAGCCGCCGGCGCCGGCAGTCTTGCGACAGATCGAGCAGTAGCAGAGGTTGTAGGGGTAAGGCTCCGGCGCCTCCACGCGGAAGCGCACGGCGCGGCAGTGGCAGGATCCTTCGAGCTTCATGGCATCCCTCCTCGGTGTCGTGCCCGCGCTGACCGTCCTCCCGATCGCACCTCCCGGACTTCTTCTTGCCGCAAATACTCCCGCCGGAGGCGACCGACCGCCTTGCCGCCACGCCGCCGCGGGCCCGGACGCCCTGCCGCCTCAGAACGCCTTGAACGTCAGCGTGGTCAGGCTGCGGTCGATGTGGGGGATGTCGAGGATCCTCTCGTTGATGTAGCGGCCGATGTCCACGTCCTCGGGGATGTAGACCTTCATCATCAGGTCGTATTCGCCGGAGGTCGAGTAGAGCTCGGAGGCGAACTCGCGGTCGTAGATCGCATCGGCGACCTCGTAGGTGCGGCCCGGCCGGCAGCGCAGCTGAATGAAGACGCAGTTCATCGGACCTCTCCCCCTTGCCGGCCGCAGACTGCCGGGGCGCTCCAGCCGATGCAATCGGGATCTTGGCCGCTCGGTTGCGTGGCTCAGGGCAGCTTCGCCGCCGTCAGCACCGGGCCCATCTGCGCGCGCTGCACGATGACCGCGAGGGGGCCGTCGGCCACGTCGTCGAGCGTGAGGTCGAGCGGCCCGGTGCCGTCCCAGGTGCCGACCTTGCGCCAGTCGGTCACGATGTTGGTATAGGTGATGTCGCGCCCGGCGTTCTCGCCGGCGGCGATCGCCACGGTGCGGTTCGGGATGTAGTGCACGAGCTGGATGTCGGCGGCGCCGACCGCCGCCCCGGTCGGCGCGAGGTGCAGCCGCAGCGACCGGCCGTCGCGCGCGAGCGTCAGCGTCGCGGTCGGCGGCGCCTCGGCCAGCTCCTCGATGTCGGCGATGGCACCCTTGGCGTCGTGCCCCTTGAGCCGGTCCTGGCCCTGCACCACCAGCTCGGGGGTGTAGAGCGTGCGCGCGCGCGCGGCCTTCGCATAGGCGCGCTGGCGCGCCGAATGCTCGGGCCGGCCGAACTCGTCCTTCCAGCCGAGATAGTCCCAGTAGTCCACATGCAGCGACAGCGCGATCACCCCGTCGCGCTGCGCGAGCTCGTTCAGGAGCGCGTCCGCCGGCGGGCACGACGAGCAGCCCTGGCTCGTGTAGAGCTCGAGCACGACCGGCGCGGCCGCCCGGCCGCCGGCGGCGTGGGCGGCCACGGCGGCGGCAGCGGCGATCAGGGCGGCGAGGAGACGCATTCGGGCCTTCGGGGCTTGCTGCAGCCAGACCTAGACGCCGGGCCGAAAGGGCGCCAGTCAACCCTTCGAGAGCGCCGGCGCCCGCGAGCGCGGCCGCCGGCGCAACGGGCGTCAGGCCCGCGCGAGGTTGCGGAGCACGTAGTGCAGCACGCCGCCGTGCTCGACGTACTCGATCTCGATCGCGGTATCGATCCGGCACTTGAGCTCGATCGTGCGCTCGCTGCCGTCGGCGGAGCGGATCGTGCAGGGCACGAGGCTCAACGGCTTCAGATCGCCGCTGAGCCCGGCGATCGAGATCACCTCGTCGCCTTTGAGGCCCAGCGTCTTGCGGGTGTCGCCGCCGGTGAACTCGAACGGGATCACCCCCATGCCGACGAGGTTCGAGCGGTGGATGCGCTCGAAGCTCTCGGCGATCACTGCCTTGACCCCGAGAAGTGCGGTGCCCTTCGCCGCCCAGTCGCGCGAGGAGCCCGCACCGTACTCGACGCCGCCAATGACCACGAGCGGCACGCCCGCGGCCTGATAGGCCATCGAGGCATCGAAGATCGAGGTCTGCTGCCCGTCCGGCCCGAGCGTGTAGCCGCCCTCGACGCCGTCGAGCATCTCGTTCCGGATGCGGATGTTGGCGAAGGTGCCGCGCATCATCACCTCGTGGTTGCCGCGCCGCGAGCCGTAGGAGTTGAAGTCCTTCGGCGCGATCTGCCGCTCGGTCAGGTACCTGCCGGCCGGCGTTGTCGGCTTGAACGAGCCCGCGGGCGAGATGTGGTCGGTCGTCACCATGTCGCCGAGAAGCGCGAGGATCCGCGCGCCCGAGATGTCGGAGATGACGCCCGGCTCCTTGCCCATGCCCTGGAAGTACGGCGGGTTCTGGATGTAGGTCGAGGTCGGCGGCCAGTCGTAGGTCTCGCTGTCGGTGGTGGCGACCGCCTGCCACTTGGCGTCGCCCTTGAAGACGTCGGCGTACTTCGACTGGAAGGCCGAGCGCGTCACCGTGCGCTCGACGAGCTCGGCGATCTCGCCGTTGGTGGGCCAGATGTCCCTGAGATAGACCTCGCGCCCATCCTTGCCGGTGCCGAGCGGCTCGCTCGTCAGGTCGATGTTGACGTCGCCCGCCAGCGCATAGGCGACGACGAGCGGCGGCGAGGCGAGATAGTTGGCGCGAACGTCCGGCGAGATGCGGCCCTCGAAGTTGCGGTTGCCCGACAGCACCGCGGTGGCGACGAGGTCGTTGTCGGCGATCGCCTTCGAGATCTCCGGCCGCCCAAGCGGCCCCGAGTTGCCGATGCAGGTGGTGCATCCGTAGCCCGCGAGGTTGAAGCCGATGGCGTCGAGATCCTCCTGCAGGCCCGCGGCCTCGAGGTACTCGGAAACCACCTGGCTGCCGGGCGCCAGCGAGGTCTTCACCCACGGCTTGCGGTTGAGCCCGAGCGCACGCGCCTTGCGCGCGACGAGGCCGGCGCCGATCATCACCGAGGGGTTCGAGGTGTTGGTGCAGGAGGTGATGGCCGCGATCACCACCGAGCCGTCGCGGATCGCGTAGTCCTCGCTCGCGACCGCCGCGGTGCGGCGCACGTCGACGGGCGCCGCGATCACGCCGCCGCCCTCGTCCTGCATCTCCTGCGCCGCCGCGCTCTTGTCGACGCCGCGATAGTCGGCGACGGTCTTGTAGAAGGCGGAAGCCGCCATGTTGAGGGGCGTGTAGTCCTGCGGCCGCTTCGGGCCGGAGATCGCCGGGACGATCTCGGCCATGTCGAGGTGGAGGGTGTCGCTGTAGACCGGCGCGTAGTCGGCGCCGCGCCACATGCCGTTGGCCTTGGCGTAGGCCTCGACGAGCGCGACACGGTCCTCGTCGCGGCCGGTCTGGCGCAGGTAGCGCAGGGTCTCGGCGTCGATCGGGAAGAAGCCGCAGGTGGCGCC
>JBDHSS010000120.1:0-8190 GCA_039808205.1 Paracoccaceae bacterium
CAGGCCGGCAGGTGGTAGCTCTCCATGAAGTTCTCGGCGAGCACCTTCCAGTTGGTGTCCCAGACGTGTTCCTCGCGGAAGAGCTCGGTGTAGCTCGCCATGTCGAAGGGCGCGATGTCGCTTGCGAGATCGGTGAGCGTCGCCGCGACCGGCGCCGCGTCGGGATTCAGCGTGATGAAGATCCAGCCGAGCCAGACCTCGGAGCGGATTTGCGGCAGGCGCATCTCCTCGCCATGGAAGCACTCGTTGCGATCCATGTAGGAGGCGTGCTTCAGCCGGCCGTCGAGCTCGTACATCCAGGCATGGTACGGGCAGGTGATGACCTTGCGCCGGCCGGTGCCGGTCAGGAGCGTCGACATCCGGTGCAGGCAGACGTTCGACATCGCACGGATCTGGCCTTCGTTGTCGCGCAGCACCACCACCGGCTGACCGGCGAGGTCGTAGGTCAGGTAGTCACCGGTGCGCTTCAGCGCCTCCGCGCGGCCGACGCAGACCCAGTCGCGAGCGAAGATGCGGTCGAGCTCGGCCGCGGTGACCGCCTCGGAGGTGTAGACCGCGGGCGGCATCGCCACCGCCTGCTCGAACGGCCGCCCGGCCGTGGCCTTCAGCTGCGCGATGGGGTCGATCGGGTCCTGCCGGGTCATGGGTCGCTCGTCCTGCTGCCGTGGCGTTCGGGGAGGCGTTCGGGATCGGCGGCAGCATGACCGCTTCCGCGGCGCGAGGGAAGGATGACTTCGCGCCGGCGGGCTCGGGTGTCAGACGAAGAGGAAGTCGGCCCAGGAGTAGGCGCTCGCGTGGACCCCGCCATCGCCGATGTGGATCTCGACCTCGGCGGCGGCGTCGGCATCGAGGTTCACGCAGACCACCGTGTCGGTGCCGGTTGCGGCGTCAGCGAGGCTGATCGCGCCCTTGCCGCTGCCGCCCCAGTGCAGGTCGCCGAGCCCGCGGAAGTCGAAGCGGTCGCCGGCGGCCGCGCCCGGCGCGTCGAAGGCGGCGCCGCCGTCGCCGCCCTGCAGCAGGTCGGCGCCGGCCCCGTGGCCTGAGTCGGCCGCGGCGCGATAGACGAAGAGGTCGGCGCCGGCGCCTCCCGTGATGCGGTCAGCGCCGAAGCCGCCGGTCAGCCGGTCGTTCCCGGCGCCGCCGAGCAGCAAGTCCCAGCCCGCGCCGCCCTGGAGCACGTCGGCGCCCGCATCGGCGACCAGCGTGTCGTTGCCGACCCCGCCCTGCAGCAGGTCGCGGCCGCCGCTGCCGGCGAGCCAGTCTGCACCGTCGTCGCCGGCGAGCGTGTCGTGGCCGTAGCCGCCGAACAGCCGGTCCTCGCCCGCCCCGCCCGACAGCTTGTTGGCGATGGTGCTGCCCACGAGCGTGTCGTCGCCGCCGCCGCCGATGGCATTCTCGATGATCGTCCCGCGGGCGATCGTCATGTTGCCGACCAGCCCGCCGATGTCGGAGACCCGCTCCGCGCCGGTCCGGATCACCTGGTCGGCGCCGTAGCCCGAGAAGTCGAGGGTGTCGGTGCCGGCGCCGTCGATCACGCAGAACGCCCGCTCGTCGGCGAAGGTCGCGAGCCTGGCGAGCGCGGTTCCGGGGATGGTGGTGTGAAATCCCCAGACCGTGTCGCCGCCGAAGGCTGTGCGGGTGTCGTAGAGCCGCTCGAGCGCGACCCAGTCGGCCACCATCGGCGAGATCAGGAACGCGTAGCTCGCGCCGGACGTCGTGTTGTCGTCCTGGCTGAAGTAGGACATGACCGACGTCGACCAGCAGTCGTTCAGGAAGGTGTTCGAGTTGTCGCCGTAGGCAGGATCGGCGGCGCTGGTCACGTAGCTGCCGGCGCCGTCGTAGTTACCCTCGTGGCCGAGGCCGAGCGCGTGGCCGATCTCGTGCAGGTAGGTCTGGAACGCGTAGCTGCCGACGGTCGTGCCGTACTTGCCGAGCCAGTCGCGTCCGATCGTGACCGACGCGGAGGTGATGACCCCGTCCTCGGTCGTCACCGAGGTGGACGCCCCCTCGCCGACATCGCTGAAGAAGATGTCGACGTTGCGGCTCGACGGGCTGGTGCTCTGGACGAAGTCGATGTCGAGCACCTGCGCGTAGAGCTTCATCGCCTCGGTGGCCAGCGTCCGCGCCGCGGCGGAGTGCAGGTCGGCGAAGCTGTACTGCAGCACGCCATCCTTCGCGTAAGCGCCCGTGGCGCTCATGTTGAAGCTGCGTTGCTCCCAGTAGCCGGATACGAGAAAGCTGGCGATCTCGTCGGTGCTGGCGTTCTGCAATGGCTGACCGGCGGCCGAGACCGTGGCCACTCTGGCGCTCGATTTGGCCGAATCCGCATGCGGCGCTGACAAAGACATGACTTCCCCCACCCAGGCACGAATAATACTGCCCCGTACCTACGAGCGGCGCCGTGTTACTGGGGAGAGCCCTGCGTGTAGCAGATTCGCCGCCCTTTCACCAGCCGCCCCGCCCCGCGTGGGCGGAAGCCCGCGCGTCAGACGAGCGGGCCGTTGCCCTTCTCCTCGGTCAGCATCACGTTCGATTCGACGGCGCCGATGCCGGGCAGCGTCATGATGCGGCGGCGCAGGATGCGCTCGAAGTCCGGCAGGTCGCGCGCCACCACCTTCAACCGGTAGTCGTAGACGCCGAGCACGTGCTGCACCACCTGCACCTCGGGGATCGCCTGAACCGCCCGCTCGAAGGCGTCGAGGTCGAGCCGGCCGCGCGCCGCGAGCCGCACGCCGAGAAACACCACCACGGCGAAGCCGAGGCGCGCGCGGTCGAGCACGATCCGCCGGCCGCGGATCACGCCTTCCTGCTCCAGCCGGCGGATGCGCCGCCAGGCCGCCGGCTGGCTCAGCCCGACCGCCGCGCCGACCTCCTTCGCGCTCAAGCCGCCGTCGCCGATCAGCGCGCGCAGGATCGCTCGGTCGAGGTCGTCGAGATCGACCGGTGCGGCCATCAGATCGGCAGCCGGTCGCTGTTCTTGAGCTCGGAGACCAGCATCAGCGCCTCGATCTCGGCGATGTGCGGCAGCGTCAGGATGCGGTTGCGATAGATCTCCTGATAGTGCGCGAGATCGCGCGCCAGCACGTCCATGCGCACGTCGACGCGGCCGAGCAGCGTCTCGATGCCGCCGATCTCCGGCACCTGCCGCGCCGCGCTGAGGAAGTCGTCGAAGGCGTGGGTCCCGGTCTTGTCGAGGGTGACGCGCAGGAACACCCGCACCTCGTACCCGAGCGCGCGCAGGTCGAGCTCGATCCGCCGCCCGAGGATCACCCCGTCGCGCTCCATCCGCTCGATGCGCCGCGCGCAAGGCCCGGGTGACAGGCCGGCGCGGGTCGCGATCTCCGCCACCGCCAGGTCGGCGTCCTCCTGCAGGTAGCGCAGGATCCGCCGGTCTATCTCGTCGAGCTCGCGCATGCAAATTGCGATAATCCCACCCTCGGCGAATGCCAAGCGCGCAGTTTCACGGCATCCGCGCGAGAACGATCGGCGCTGTTGCGGCTTGGCGCCTATGCTCCGCGCACCTGAACGACCGGAGGGAATTGCGAATGCGCGTCTATTACGACCGCGACTGCGACATCAATCTCATCAAGGACAAGAAGGTGGCCGTGGTCGGCTACGGCAGCCAGGGCCACGCCCACGCGCTCAACCTGCGCGACTCGGGCGTGAAGAACCTCGCCGTGGGCCTGCGCGCCGGCTCGCCGTCGGCGAAGAAGGCCGAGGCCGAGGGCCTCAAGGTCATGACGATCGACGAGGCCGCGAAGTGGGCCGACGTCCTGATGATGACGATGCCCGACGAGCTGCAGGCCGACACCTACCGCCGCTTCATCCACGACAACCTGCGCGAGGGCGCGGCGATCGCCTTCGCCCACGGGCTCAACGTGCACTTCGGGCTGATCCAGCCGAAGCCGGGCGTCGACGTCATCATGATGGCGCCGAAGGGCCCCGGTCACACCGTGCGCGGCGAGTTCGTCAAGGGTGGCGGCGTCCCCTGCCTTGTCGCGGTGGCGAACGACGCCTCCGGCAATGCGCTGGAGATCGCCAAGAGCTACTGCGCCGGCATCGGCGGCGGCCGCTCGGGCATCATCGAGACCGACTTCCGCCAGGAGTGCGAGACCGACCTCTTCGGCGAGCAGGCGGTGCTCTGCGGTGGCCTCGTCGAGCTGATCCGCATGGGTTTCGAGACGCTGGTCGAGGCCGGCTACGAGCCGGAGATGGCCTATTTCGAGTGCCTGCACGAGGTGAAGCTGATCGTGGATCTGATCTACGAGGGCGGCATCGCCAACATGAACTACTCGATCTCCAACACCGCCGAGTACGGCGAGTACGTCTCGGGCCCCCGCATCCTGCCGCGCGAGGAGACCAAGCGGCGGATGAAGGAGGTGCTGGCCGACATCCAGTCCGGCCGCTTCGTGTCACAGTTCATGGCCGAGAACGCGGTCGGCCAGCCGTACTTCAAGGCGACGCGGCGGATGAACGACGACCACGAGATCGAGAAGGTCGGCGAGAAGCTCCGCGGCATGATGCCGTGGATCACGGCCGGGCGAATGGTGGATCGCTCACGGAACTGAGCCCCGGGGCGCGGCATCTGGGCGGATCGAAGACGGCTCCTTTGGCGCTTCGTCGAGAACGTCCGTGATCGCCGCCAGTCCGGTGAAGAGCGCGACGAATACCCCACAGAGCGCGATGCTCATGTTGATCGGATCGACGTGGCCTTGCCCGCCACGTCGAACGACGAAGAGGTAAAGCCGGACCAGACCAGCGGCAACCCAGCAGGCCAGGATCGTCAACAGGACCATCAACGTCGGAACGAAGGTCGTGTGCATGAGCCAGAACAGCGAGCCAAGCTCGACGCGGCTACCATCCGGCGCCAGGCCGACAAAGACGTGAGCGACCTCCGTCCACGTCAGATAGTGGGCGGTACCAAGAAAGCAGAGCCACAAAGCCGCGCACGCGAAGAGCGCCGCGCAGATCGATGCGATCACGATCGCGAGCCCAACCCCGAAGCGGTTCCGGTCCCGGCATGCAGCCCGCAGCAGGGAGAGAATGACTACCATCGTCAAACCATCGAACAGGGCGTTTGCGGAAATGATCTGCCAGGTCGGTTGCACCAACCGCCCCGGCCACGCCATGCGTCCAAGAAAGATTGCGCCAAGCGTGAGGACCACGCTGAGGCTGAGCCAGAATCCGAAATTGATCAGACTGCGATCACGCGAGACGCTCGGCCCAATCCACCCGTCAAAGATGAACGAAAGGGCCAACATGAATACCGGCCCGATAAATAGAGCCGAGATCAGAAGCGCTCCCGACAGGAGCGATGGATTGACCAGGGCGTTCAAGAGGATTTCCGCGTATCCTACGAAGCATATTACCGAAATGATGACGCAGACGAGCACTGTCAGTATGGAATACAGCCCTTCCAGATTGGACATATATGCAATCAAATGTAGTACGCCTAGAACAACCATCGCATACAGCAGCGCCATCACTGCCGTGTCGTACTGACTCGGAACTCCCGCCCTTATTGCGTAGACTGATCCCATCGCCGCAACGACATAGTACAGGATCTGCATTCGACCTAAAAAAGTGCGATGAACGAATATTCTCCAGCCGTCAACCGTTGCTACGATGGACCTGACGCAAACGACGTGCAGCTGCGCTACAGGCGTGCTTCGCGCGGCCTCCCAAGCCAGGCGCATCCGTGTTCGCAAGCTGTCTTTTTCCCCCTCCGTGACGAGGGACGCAACGAAAACCAAAGCTGCCGCACTGAGGCCGAACACGGCCGCCAGGCACGCAAATACAACTTTGATAGCAAATACTTCATCTCCACTTAGCATTTTTTGCCGGCTTGCTGTGATTGCCTTGCCGGGTTACGTTATCACGTTGGAATGCCTCAAACAATCGACGTACCGTCCACCGGTGGCAGCCGCAACGGCCGGGCTTGCCCGGCGGCCCCTGTGGGCGAACTGCATGCCGGCGGAACTCCGCAACCGCACTCCGCGTCGGACGTCGAGAAGGAGGAGCGCGCCCATGGTGACTTACGAGGATCTACGGGCGATCGTGCTGGCCTTGCCGGACACGGTCGAGACGACCTCCTGGGACGCCCGCTCGTTCAAGGTGAACGGCAAGGTCATCCTCTACTGGAACCCGACCCACGACCGCCCGATTTTCAAGGTCGATCGCGAGGAGCGCGACTTCCTGATCGAGGCCGATCCCGAGACCTTCTTCACCACCGACCATCACCG
Organism: Paracoccaceae bacterium; assembly: GCA_039808205.1. Lineage (GTDB taxonomy): Bacteria > Pseudomonadota > Alphaproteobacteria > Rhodobacterales > Rhodobacteraceae > Amaricoccus. The sequence continues at coordinate 6,243 of JBDHSS010000120.1, forward strand.
GCCCTGGCCTCTGGTGCTGGCGCGCCCCGACCGGCTCGACCCCGGCTGGGCGCGCGCCACCATCGAGCGCACGTGGCGGCGACAGGTGAGGAAGCGCACGCTCCGGGCGTGGGAGGCGGCCGGCGCCGGCGCGCCGGCATGATCGCGTCGAGCATGGCGCGCGTGCGGTCCATCGCGGCGTTCCTGATCTTCGGGATCGGCGCCGTAGTCGGCAATCTCGCCTGCGGGCGCATCTCGGACCACTTCGGCGGCGCCGCACCCTGAACTACTCGATCTCCAACACCGCCGGGTACGGCTCGGTCAAGTCTGATCGTTCAGGGGCAGCCCGAGTCGCCGCGGCTGCCGTCCGGCAGTCTCGTGCGGCAGAGGATCGCCGATCCGAGGCTGGTGCGGGCCACGGTGGCGCCGGTCAAGTCGGCGTCGGTCAGGTCCGCGCCGGTGACGACGGTGCTCGTGAGGTTGGCGCCGGTCAGGTCGGCGCCAGCCAGCGACGCGGCGCGAAGATTGGTCCGCGTCAGGTTGGCCCCGGCGAGGGTCGCGCCGGCTAGATTGGCGTTCGCGAGCGAGGCATTGATGAGCGAGGCGTCCTTGAGGCCGGCGCGCGCGAGCGCGGCGCCGGTCAGCGTGGCGCTCTCGAGGTTCACGTTCTCGAGGTCGGCACCGGTGAGGTCAGCGCCCGCAAGCGTGACAAACCGAAGGTACCCCTGCGCCAGATCGGCGCCGGCGAGGTTCGCTCCGGTCAGGTTCGCGTCGGTCATGTAGACGGCATGCAGGTTGGCGCCGGCGAGATCGCCACCGCTCAGGTCGCAGTCAAAGCACGACTTCGTCGCAAGGAGCTTCTCGACGTCGGCCGCGTCGAAAGCGTGCCCGGGACCGGCCACAAGGGCGAGCAGGGCTGCGGTGGCGAGAATCCTCCGCATCGCTATTCGACCACGAACCGGCCGAACGCCTCCTGCGCCGGGTCGGAATGGTCGCGCACGTAGATGTCGTAGACGCCGCGGCGCATGGGGTAGAAGCTGAAGCGGGCCGCGCCGGCCTCGTCGCACTCGATGGCGCGGAACGACAGGCCCTGCATGTAGATCTCGATGTCGCGCACGCTGACGACGCGCAGGTGCGAGTTCGCGAGCAGGTCGTTGACCTCGAGGTGGAAGCCCGTCGCGTCGTCCTTGGCGTCGGGGCAGACGAAGTTGAAGCGGTAGTAGCCGCCGAGGACCAGCGGGAACTCCTCGGCCGAAAGGATCGGCTCGCCGTTCGGGCCCGTCTTCACCTCGAGGAAGATGTCGGACGGCGCGCCCGAGGCGATCAGGCCCGACTGCGGCGCCAGGGCCGCTTCCTCCGCTGCGCCGACCACAGCCCAAAACGTCACCCCGGCGGCAAGGGCCGCCAACCAGATCCGTCGCATGTTTCCCCATCCGCTTCCGCGCGCGCGCTCCCAGGCACCGGCGCGTGGCACAGCCACCGTAGAAGCGGGAACTCGCGCCGGTCAAGGGCGCGTGATCGCCCCCGTCGGCTGCGCGTCGGCGCCGCGGCATCTGCCCTCGACAACCTGAGGCGCACCGGCTAGACACCGCGCGCGTCCCGCCATCGCAAGGCCCGCCATGCAAGCCGTCGTCCTCTCCGTCCACCTGATCCTCGCGCTGGCACTGATCCTCGTCGTGCTCCTGCAGCGCTCCGAGGGCGGCGGGCTCGGCATCGGCGGCGGCGGCGTGATGACCAGCCGTGGCGCCGCGACCGCGCTGTCCAAGCTGACCTGGGGTCTCGGCATCGCCTTCATGGTGACGAGCCTCGCGCTCACCATCCTCTCCGCCACCGGCGGCCGCGGCGGCTCGGTGATCGACACCGCCGGCGCGCCTCTGCCGGCGACGGCGCCCGGCGTGCCGACGCCGGGGCTCGAGGGCGACCTGCTGCCCAAGGTCCCGGCGACAAGCAGCACCGGCGAGGCCGCCCC
>JBDHSS010000121.1:0-8173 GCA_039808205.1 Paracoccaceae bacterium
AGCCCGAACAACTCGTCGGACGTTTCCCAGATCGCTTCGCAGACCAATGCCAGCTACAACGTCCGCCGCGCCGAGGTCAGCTTCCGCAACGACCACTACGGCCGCCTGCAACTCGGCAAGGGGTCGAGCGCGGCCGACGACACCGCCGAAAGCGACCTGTCGCTGGTGGCGGGGCCGATCATGTATGCGGGCGTCGCCGACATCGCCGGCGGCATCTTCTTCACCGACGGCACCGACCTGACCACCACCACGGTCGGATCCGCCTTCTTCGACTTCGACGGCGACCGGCTGGCGCGGCTGCGCTATGACAGCCCGATGCTCGGCCCGGTGCAGGGGTCGGTGTCCTACGGCCAGGACGATCAATGGGCAGCGGCGGTCACGCTCGGCGGCAACTACGGCAGCGGCAGCGGCTGGACCGTCGGCAACTTCACCGTGCTCGCGGCCGCCTCGGTCTACAACATCGAGGACGATGCGGTCGACTACGCCTATGCCGCCTCCGCCTCGGTTCTCTACGACCCGGTCGGCGTCAGCCTGACCCTCTCCACCGGCGGCTACAAGCTCGACGAGGGCGACAACCCGACGAACTTCTACGCCAAGCTCGCCTGGGACACCCAGTTCTGGCCGCTCGGCCCGACCGGCTTCGGCATCGACTACACCAACGGTGAGAACATCAGCAGCGACGGCGCCGACGGCACCTCCTACGGCATCGCCGCGGTGCAGAAGATCGAGCGGTACGGCATCGACCTCTACACCCAGGCGCGCTGGTACGAGCTCGACACCGGCACCGACCCCGAGCTCGCCAACATCTTCGTCGGGACGTTCGGCACCAAGTTCGCGTTCTGAGGCGCCGACCCGGCGCAGCGCAGGGCCTTGCGCCGGGTCATCCACCGGCCGCGCGCGATCGACGTCACCGCGCCCGGCTGTCGAGCCAGATCGTCACCGGCCCGTCGTTGACCAGCGTGACCGCCATGTCGGCGCCGAAGCGTCCGGTCGCGACCTCGACGCCCTGGGCGGCGACCGCCGCAATGAAGCGCTCGGTCAGGCGGCTGCCCTCGTCGGGCGCCGCCGCGGTCGAGAAGCCCGGGCGGTTGCCGCGGGTCTCGGCGGCCAGGGTGAACTGACTGACGACGAGCGCAGCACCGCCGGTGTCGAGGAGCGAGCGGTTCATCCGCCCGGCCTCATCGCGGAAGATGCGGAGCGCGACGGTTTTGCGCGCGAGCCAGTCGGCGTCGGCTTCCGCGTCGTCGCGCATCGCGCAGACGAGAACGACGAGGCCGGCGCCGATCCGGCCCACCACGGCGCCGTCGATCGCCACCTCCGCCCCGGTCGTCCGCTGGATCAGTGCCCGCATCGCCGCGCCCCCCGCCGCGGCCGACGATAGGGCGCGGCGCGTGGCGGCGCGAGGTCAGATGTGGTCGACCTTGACGTTGTCGCCGAAGTCGGCCTTGGCGCCAGTCACCGCCGAGGTGATGAGGAGCGCGCCCGCCAGCAGCCGGTTCGGCCCCTTCCAGAGCTCGGCGTCCGCCGGCGTCACGGTAATGACCCGGATCGAGGGGTCGTCGGCGCCGTCCCACCACGCGGAGTCGGCCGCAGTCCAGAGATCGGCGATCTTGGCGCGGTCGTCGGTGACGACGGCGTCGCCGGTGATCACCACGTAATCGTGCGCGCGGATGTCGGCGAAGGCGAGCGTCACCTTCGGAAAGCGCTCGATCTGGTCGTCCTTGGCGCCGCGCACGTCGGTCAGGAAGTGGATCACGCCTTCCTTGCGGTCGGGCCGCGCCGAGAGCGGCCGGGCGCGCTGGCGCTCGCCGTCCCAGGTGACGAGCATGCAGAAGTCGATCGACTTCGCGAGCTTCCAGATCGTGTCGACGGCTTCCTCGGGGTCGAGCTTCGGGTGGTCGGCCATGCGGCGCTCCTCGGGTTGTGGCACTCCCACCCGAACGCCGCGGCCGCCGGCCGCGTTCCGCGCGCCCTCAGCCGAAGTCCTCCACCGCCGCCGGCGCCAGCCCCTGCGGCCGCCGCCCGCGCCCGAAGGCCTCGGCCTGCGAGTCGCTGCCGAGGTTGGAGAAGCGGGTGAACTCGCCCTCGAAGGCGAGCTCGACGGTGCCGATGGGCCCGTGGCGCTGCTTGCCGATGATGACCTCGGCCTTGCCGTGCAGCGCGCTCATCGCGTCCTTCCACTTCACCATGCCCTCGATGTCGTGGTCGCCCGGCTTCTCGCGCTCCTTGTAGTATTCCTCGCGGAACACGAACATCACCACGTCGGCGTCCTGCTCGATCGAGCCCGACTCGCGCAAATCCGACAGCTGCGGCCGCTTGTCCTCGCGGCTCTCCACCTGCCGCGACAGCTGGCTGAGCGCGATCACCGGGATGTTGAGCTCCTTGGCGATCGCCTTCAGCCCCTGGGTGATCTCGCTCACCTCCTGCACCCGGCCCTCGGAGCGCGACGAGGCGGCCTTGGCGAGCTGCAGGTAATCGATGAAGAGCGCGTCGAGCCCGTGCTGGCGCTTGAGCCGCCGGGCGCGCGCAGCGATCGTCGAGATCGGCAGCGCTGGGGTGTCGTCGATAAAGAGCGGGCAGTTCTCGAGCGTCTTCGCCGCCTCGATGAAGCGGCGCATCTCGTCCTCGGTCATGTCGCCGTGGCGGATCTGGTGCGACGGCACGCGGCTGGTCTCGGAGAGCACGCGCGCCGCCAGCTGCTCGGCCGACATCTCGAGGCTGAAGAAGCCGACGACGCCGCCCTCGACGGCGCCCTCGCTGCCGTCGGGCCGGATGCCCTTCTTGTAGGCCTTCGCGATGTTGAAGGCGATGTTGGTGGCGAGCGAGGTCTTGCCCATCGACGGGCGGCCGGCGAGGATCAGGAGATCCGACGGATGCAGCCCGCCGAGCCGCTTGTCGAGGTCGGCAAGGCCGGTCGAGATGCCGGCGAGCCCGCCGTCGCGCTCGTAGGCGGCATTCGCCACCTTCACCGCGTCGATCACCGCGCGGCGGAAGGTCTGGAAGCCGCGGTCGACCTTGCCCTGCTCGCCGAGCTGGTAGAGCGCCTGCTCGGCCTCGACGATCTGGTCCTTGGGCTCGCTGTCGACGGCGGCGCGGCCCGCCTTGTCGGCAATGTCCTGGCCGATCAGGATCAGCTCGCGCCGGATCGCGTTGTCGTAGATGAGCTGGGCGTAGTCGCGGGCGGCGAAGAGCGAGATCGCCGCCCCGGCGAGGCGAACGAGATAGGCCGGGCCGCCGAGCTCGCGCATCCCCGCATCGTCCTCGAAGAACGCCTTCAGCGTCACCGGCGTCGCCAGCGCGTTCCGCCGGATCCGCTCGCCCGCCACCTCGAAGATGCGCGCGTGCACCGGGTCGAAGAAGTGCCCCGGCTGCACGATCGAGGTCACCCGGTCGTAGACCTCGTTGTTGACGAGAAGCGCGCCCAGGAGCGCCTGCTCCGCCTCGATGTTGTGCGGCAACTCGCGGGCGCCGCCGTCGAGGCCCGCATTGGTTCCATCGGCCATGAGAATCTCCTCGGGCCCCCTTATAGCCGCGCGCCCGCGCCGCCGTCCCGCGAGTTCCGCCTGTGGATAACTAGGATAGCGGGGACGGATCGGCGGCGTGGCCGAGCCGGCGGCGCGGTGGCATAGTGGCGGCAGGGCCGCCGATGCCCGCCGATGCCGCCGATGCCCGAAAAGGGAGACCTTCCGTTGACCGACAGCCCGGATCCGACCGTCCCACCGGTCAAGACCCGCTTCGACATCGCCGAGATCGGCGCCGTCGCGCACCTCTACCGCGGCGAGGTCTACCGCTCGACAGTCTGGCGCACCCGGCTCGACCAGACGACGAACTGGGCGGTGGTGACGACAGGCCTCGCCATGTCGCTGACCTATGCCGGTCCCTACGCCTCGCCGCTGCCGCTCATCGTCGTCGGCCTCCTCGTCGTGGTGTTCCTCTTGCTCGAATCGCGCCGCTACCGCTACTTCAGCGTCTGGCGCGCGCGTTGCCGGCTGCTCGAGACCGACCTCTACGTGCCGCTCCTGCGTGGCGAGGGGGTGAGCCTCGACGGCACCTGGAACGCGCTCCTCGCCGACGACTACGCCCGGCCCGCGTTCCATATCAGCTACGGCCGCGCGATCGGCCGGCGGCTGCGGTCGAACTACGCCTACATCCTCGCGATCCAGGCGCTCGCCTACTTCGGCAAGCTCGCGATCCACCCCACCCCGGTCGGCACCTGGAGCACGTTCTTCCAGCGCGCCGCGATCGGACCGCTGCCGGGGACGCTGGTGATCGTCGCCGGCCTGCTGTTTCACGGCGCCTGGATCGTGCTCGCGGTCGTCACCTACCTCCTCGACCGGCGCCAGCGCTCCGGGCGGCCGGTCACCATGTGAGGCGGGGCCCCAGGTTGTCGCCCGCTGGGTAGCAGACGAAAGCGCCCCGCCGGATGGCCGGCGGGGCGCTTGATGCTTTCCGCGGGAAGCGGGATCAGTTGTTCTCGGGCGTCCGCACCGGACCGAAGTCGTCGTCGGCGGCGCCGCCGATGTCGTCGAACAGCTCCTGGATGTCGAACTCCGCCGCGGCTTCCGCCTCGGCCTGCAGCTGCTGGATGGTCTTGCCGGACGCCTGCAACTCGGCCTCCTCGCGGCTGCGCGCCACGTTGATCGAGATCGTCGCCTCGACCTCCGGGTGCAGCACGACGCTGACCGCGTGCAGGCCGAGCTCCTTGATCGGGTGGTCGAGCACCACCTGCCGCCGGTCGAGCGAGAAGCCGCCCGCGGTCGCCGCGTCGGCGATGTCGCGGGTGGTCACCGAGCCGTAGAGCGCGCCGCCGTCGGAAGCGGAGCGAATCACCACGAAGGCCTCGCCGTCAATGCGGCGGGCGACCTTCTCGGCCTCGGCCTTCGCCTCGAGGTTGCGCGCCTCGAGCTGGGCGCGCTCGCCCTCGAAGCGCTTGAGGTTCGCCTCGGTGGCGCGCAGCGCCTTGCCCTGCGGCAGCAGGAAGTTGCGGGCGTAGCCATCCTTGACGGTGACGACCTCGCCCATCTGGCCGAGCTTGGCGACCCGTTCGAGCAGAACGACGTGCATGGAGGCCTCCCTTACCTGACAGCGTAGGGCAGGAGCGCGACGAAGCGGGCGCGCTTGATCGCCCGCGCGAGCTCGCGCTGCTTCTTCGCCGAGACGGCGGTGATCCGCGAAGGGACGATCTTGCCGCGCTCGGAGATGTAGCGCTGCAGGAGCTTCACGTCCTTGTAGTCGATCCGCGGCGCATTGGCGCCGGAGAACGGGCAGGACTTGCGGCGGCGGAAAAACGGACGCTGTGCCATGATCTTCTACCCCTCAGTTCTCGTCCTCGCGGCGCGGCCGGCGCGGGCCGCGGTCGCGGTCGCGCTCGTCGCGCTGGCTGCGGGCCTGGATGACCGCGGACGGGCCGTCCTCGTGCTTCTCGACCTTCACGGTCAGGACGCGCATCACGTCCTCGTGGAGCCGCATCAGCCGCTCCATCTCCTGCACCGCCGGGGCGGGGGCGTCCGACTTCAGGAACGCATAGTGCCCCTTGCGGTTCTTGTTGATCTTGTAGGCCATGGTCTTCAGGCCCCAGTATTCCTGGCCGACGACCGAGCCTCGGCCTGCGCGTTGGAGAGATCCTGACGCGCGATGAAGACGTGCTCGTAGAGCGCCATCCGTTCACCTGTCGTGCGGCGCGCTTCAAAACGGAACCCCGAATGTCCCTCCGGGTCCGTACGAGAGGCAGCGCGTGAAAATCCGTCGGAGGGATGCGGCCTTATAGAGGCGGCAGCGGCGAATGCAAGCGCGGCGCAAGGCCGGCGGCTTCGGACAGTTGAAACATTGCGCGCGCCGGGCGGGGCGCGGCTGAAACCGCCGGGGGGTAGCCGCATCGGCGAGAAGACGGAAAAAGGAGCGTCCCCATGACCCGCCTGCATCCCCTCGACGGCCTGCACGCTGCGGTGCGCGGCGCGGGAGCGCCGGTGGTCGCGCTGCACGACGCGGCGAGCAGCGGCGCCCAGTGGCGCAGCCTCGCGGGCTACATCGAGGCGCACTACCGGATCTGGACGCCCGACCTGCCGGGCTGGGGCGCGTCGGCGCCGGCGCACGGCGCGAGCGGCGAGGCGCGGGCGATCCAGCGCCTCATCGAGCGGATCGGCCGGCCGGTGCACCTCGTCGGCCACGGCACCGGCGGCGCCTTGGCGCTGCGGCTGGCGGCGGAGCGGCCGGAGGCGGTGCGCAGCCTGACGGTGATCGGACCGAGCGCCTTCTGCCTGCTGCGGAGCGGCGGGATCGCCGACCGGCATCTGTTCCAAGACGTCGTCGGCCTCGCCACCGCCATGGCCGCCGCGATCGCTGCCGGCGGCCGCGAACACGCCATGCGGCGCTATGTCGACTACGGTCTCGGCGCGGGCGCCTGGCAGCGGACGAGTGCGCCCGAGCGCGCGCGGCTCCTCGCCGGTCTCGAGCGGCTGATGGTGGAACTGGGCATGCTGACAGCGGAACCGGCGTGGCGGGCGCCGCTGGCGGCGATCCGCTGCCCGACGCTGGTGCTGGTCGGCGAGGAGGCGCCGCTTCCGTCGCTGCGGATCAGCGCGCTGGTGGCCGGTACCGTGCCCCAGGCCACGCTTCGGCTGATCCCCGACGCCGGCCATCTCGTGCCGCTGACCGACCCGCACCTCATCGACCCCGCGATCGGCGCGCACCTGCGCGCGGCGGATCGCGAGGCGGTGCTCGCGGCGGTGCTCGCGGCTGCCTGAGGGGGTCAGATCAGGCGATAGCGCAGCATCTCGGCGCGGGTCGGCGTGCCGCGCAGCCGCAGGCGCGGCGGCTCGGGCGGCGGGACCGCGACCGGCGTCTCGCCGGCGGTCTCGGTCTCCCCATGCCGGCGCCGGCGCCATTCGCGCTGGTACTCGGCCCGGCAGGGCTTGCAGTAGGCGGCATGCGTCGTCGAGGCCGGTCGGACCCGACAGCGGCTGCACCATTTCTGTTCGGTCACGGGCGTCACTCCAGAAACGTTTCTTGCAGCAGGCGCGGAAAAAACTCCAGCACCAATCTTCCGTGCGGAGGCGGAGTTTCGATCACGCCGCACCAAGGTCGAGCCGACCCCTGGCCGCTTGTCGTGACGGCGGCCGCGTTTCGCCAGCCCCGCCTTTCACCTTTGTATCGGCGGAAATCCGCCGTTGGTCTACGCTCGACGACGCCGCGGAGCACGTCGCGGCCCGGCAGTTCGCGCTCTTCATCGAGGAGGCGGCGCGCGTCGCCCGCTCCGACACCTTCGGCGTCGAGGTCGGGTCGAGCTACGACGTGCGCGCCTCGGGGCTCTCCGCCTACGTCAGCATCTCGGCCGCGACCGTGCGCGAGGCGCTGCGCAATGCCTGCCGCTACGGCTCGATCAGCGACACCTCCGCCGACTACGCGCTGACCGAGGGCGAGCATGCCGCGAGCTTCCGCGTCGAGAGCCGCTCGCCCGACCTTCGCCGCAGCCGCCAGGCCGTCGAGTTCAAGGTGGCGATCCTGCTCGAGGCGTGCCGCCGCTGGGTGGGGCCAGGCTTTCGCCCGCTCGAGGTGCGCTTCGCGCTCGCCCGGAGCGCGGCACTGCGCGAGGTCGAGCGGACGCTCGGCTGCCCGGTGAACTACGGCACCGAGGTGACCGAGGTGATCCTCGCGCCCGAGCAGCTCGACCAGCCGACCCGCTCCGCCGATCATTACCTGCTCGAGCTGCTGGAACGCGTCGCCGACACCGCGCTCGCGACGCGCGGCCGCGAGGGCGACAGCTTTCGCTCGCGCGTCGAGCGGCTGCTCCTGCCGGCGTTGCCGAAGGGCGTGCCGACCGCGCGCGCGGTCGCCGCGGCGCTCGGCGTCGGCGAGCGCACGCTGGCGCGACGGCTGGCTGCCGAGGGCGCCTCCTTCGCCCAGGTGCTCGAGGAGATGCGCCACGACATGGCGCTGAGCTACCTCGAGGATCCCGGCATCTCGCTGGCGCAGGTCGCCTATCTGCTCGGCTATGCCGACCAGAGCGCCTTCAGCAACGCCTTCCGCCGCTGGACCGGCGCCTCGCCGAGCCGCTTCCGCGCCGGCCCGCGGCTGGCCGCGGTCGGCACCCGCGAGTAGGGTGCGGGCTCCGCTCGCGTGCGGGCACGACGGCGCCGTTGCCGACGGGTTCGGCGCGCCAGCCTCACGCGGCGCG
>JBDHSS010000122.1:0-8160 GCA_039808205.1 Paracoccaceae bacterium
CCGGCGCGCGCGCACGCGCTCGCCGGGCGGCTGGCGGCGGCGTTCCCGGGCCGGCTCTACGTCGAGGTGCAGCGGCACCCGGAGAACGGCGAGCCGCGGACGCCGGTGGAGGCCGCGACCGAGCCGGGGCTCGTCGGGCTCGCCTACGAGCTCGACCTGCCGCTGGTCGCCACCAACGACGTGCATTTCCCCAAGCGGAGCTTTCACGAGGCGCACGACGCGCTGCTCTGCATCGCTGACGGCACCTACGTCGACCAGCACGAGCCGCGGCGGAGGCTGACGCCGGAGCACTGCTTCAAGACCCAGGACGAGATGGTCGCGCTCTTCGCCGACCTGCCGGAAGCGGTGGAGAACACCGTCGAGATCGCCCGCCGCTGCGCGTTCCGTCCGAAGAAGCGCAAGCCGATCCTGCCGCGCTTTGCCGAGGACGAGGTCGAGGAGCTGCGGCGGCAGGCGCGCGAGGGGCTGGCGGCGCGGCTGGCGGTGATCCCGCACTCCGCACCGGTCGAGACCTACCGCGAGCGGCTGGAGTTCGAGCTCGGCGTCATTGAGGGCATGGGCTTCCCCGGCTACTTCCTGATCGTCGCCGACTTCATCAAGTGGGCGAAGGAGCACTCGATCCCGGTCGGGCCGGGCCGCGGCTCGGGCGCGGGGTCGCTCGTCGCCTACGCGCTGACCATCACCGACCTCGACCCCTTGCGCTACAACCTGCTCTTCGAGCGGTTCCTCAACCCCGAGCGGATCTCGATGCCGGACTTCGACATCGACTTCTGCATGGACCGGCGCGAGGAGGTGATCGCCTACGTCCAGGAGAAGTACGGCCGCGACCGGGTGGCGCAGATCATCACCTTTGGCGCGCTCCTGTCCAAGGCCGCGGTGCGCGACGTCGGCCGCGTGCTGCAGATGCCCTATGGGCAGGTGGACCGGCTCTCGAAGCTGATCCCGATGGAGGGAGTGAAGCCGGTCTCGGTCGAGAAGGCGCTCGCCGACGAGCCGCGGCTCAGAGAGGAGGCGGCGAAGGAACCGCAGGTGGCGCGGCTCCTCGGCATCGCCCAGTCGATCGAGGGCCTGCTCAGGAACGCCTCGACCCACGCCGCCGGCGTCGTCATCGGCGACCGGCCGCTGGTCGAGCTGGTGCCGCTCTACCGCGACCCGCGCTCGGACATGCCGGCGACCCAGTTCAACATGAAGTGGGTCGAGGAAGCGGGCCTGGTGAAGTTCGACTTCCTCGGGCTGAAGACGCTGACGGTGATCCAGAACGCGCTCGACCTCCTGCAGCGGCGCGGCGTCGTTGTCGACATCGGCGCGATCCCGCTCGACGACCCCAAGACCTACGAGGTCTATGCGAGCGCCCAGACGGTCGCGGTGTTCCAGGTGGAATCAACCGGCATGCGCACGGCGCTACGCCAGCTGAAGCCGACCTGCATCGAGGACATCATCGCGCTGGTCGCGCTCTACCGGCCGGGGCCGATGGAGAACATCCCGAAGTTCTGCAATGTGAAGAACGGCCGCGAACCCCGCGATTCGCTGCATCCTTCCATCGACGGCGTGCTCGACGAGACGCAAGGGATCATCGTCTACCAGGAGCAGGTGATGGAGATCGCCCGCAAGATGGCGGGCTACTCGCTCGGCGGCGCCGACCTCCTGCGCCGCGCCATGGGCAAGAAGATCCAGGCCGAGATGGACGCGCAGAAGCCGCTGTTCCTCGATGGCGCGGCGAAGAACGGTGTGCCGAAGCCCAAGGCCGAGGAGGTGTGGAACCTGCTCGACAAGTTCGCCAACTACGGCTTCAACAAGAGCCACGCCGCGGCCTACGCGGTGGTCAGCTACCAGACCGCGTGGCTCAAGGCGAACCACCCGGTCGAGTTCATCGCCGCGGTGATGAACTGCGACATCCACCTGACCGACAAGCTCGGCCCCTACAAGCAGGAGGCCGACCGGCTCGGCATCGAGACGGTGGCGCCGTGCGTCAACCGCTCGCAGGCGACCTTCGCGGTCGAGGACGGGCGCATCCTCTATGCGCTTGGCGCGCTCAAGAACGTCGGCGTCGAGGCGATGCGGCTCATCGCCGAGGCCCGCGCCGCCGGCGGACGCTTCGACGGCCTCTTCGACTTCGCCGCGCGCGTCGATCTGCGCCGGGTCGGGCGCCGCGCGCTCGAGATGCTGGCGCGCGCCGGCGCGCTCGACGCACTCGACTCGAACCGCCGCAAGGTCTTCGAGAGCCTCGACCTTCTCGTCGCCTACTCGGCGTCGGCGCACGAGGAGCGCGCCTCGGCACAGGTCTCGCTGTTCGGCGAGGCGACGGACGCGCTGCCGGCGCCGCGGCTGCCGCAGCCCGAGGACTGGTCGCCGATGGAGCGGCTGGCGCAGGAGCACGCGGCGATCGGCTTCTACCTGTCCGGCCATCCGCTCGACGACTACGCGGGCGCGCTCCGCCGCGAGCGGGTGCTGACCCACGCCGAGCTCACGCGGCAGGCGGCCGGCGTCACCCAGACCGTGGCGCGGCTCGCCGGCACCATCGCCGCCGTCGACCTGCGCAAGTCGGCGCGCGGGTCGCGCTTCGCCTTCGTGCGGCTGTCCGACCCGACCGGGCTCTACGAGGTGCGGGTGTTCTCCGACGTGCTGGAAGCGTCGCGCGACCACCTCGAGACCGGCCGCAACGTCGTCCTGACCGTCGAAGCGACGGTGGAGGGCGACGAGCTGCGGCTGCTCGCCCGCGGCATCCAGCCGATCGACGCCGCCGTCGCCGGCGCCGCAGCGGCGGGCCTGCGCATCTTCGTCGACGACGCCGCGGCCTGGCCGTCGCTGGCGGCGCGGCTCGAGCGCGTGGCGCGCGAGACGGAGAGCCGGCGCAAGGGGCCGGTCAACCTCATCGTCCTCGCCCCCGACCTGCCCGGCGAGGCCGAGTTCGCGCTCCCCGATGCCTACCCGATGAGCCCGCAGGTGCTCGGCGCGATCAAGAGCGTGCCGGGCGTGGTGCACGTCGAGGAGTTCTGACCGCCGCGACACGCGGCCGCCGTCGTGCTATGCTGGCTTTCGATTTGAGACCGGCTGCCGCCTGCGCAGTGGGCATCCGGTGAATTCCGATGACGCTATTGGATGGGGATTGCCATGCGATTGTCCTGGCTCGCCCTTGCCCTCCCGCTTGCCGGCGCGCTGCCTGCCGCGGCCGCTACCGTGACGTGGACCGGAACGATCACCTGTCGCCTCGATTACGCCGGCGGCGGCTTCAGCCTGCACGAGGTGCAGACCTGGGTCCTCGGCAAGGTCAGCAAGCGCGCACCCCCGCGGGTGATCTACAGCGTCCTCTGGCGCGATCGCGGCACCATGACCGAGCCGGCCGGCACCTGGAGCGTCGCCGCCCCGAACACCTCGCTGACCCTTGATTTCACCAGCCGCCCGGACGGCTCGACCGCCGTCGACCGCAACGTGATCTCGGGGTTCAGCCCGCCCGGCGTCGAATGGGTCGGCCCGCACCCCTTTCGGGCGATCGAGTTCGATTTCCTGGCGATCAGCATCCCCAAGGGCGTGCGGCACCTGCAGGGCAGCAAGCAGCAGGTCACCACCCCGCCGAGCTACTACCAGTTCCTGAAGACGACGCCGGGAAAATCGGTCTGTTCCTGGACCTTCGACCGGGCCTGAAACGCGAAGCGCCGGACGTGAAGCCCGGCGCGCGGTGTGGCATCGGCCGGGGACCGACCCCGCTCGTGCCGGATCAGGCGTGCCGCGCGACGTAGCGGCTCAAGACCGCGCGCACGCGCGGATCGCCGGCCAGCCGCTCGGGGTCCCACAGCCGCAGCGCATCCTTGGACGAGAGCCGCTCGCCGATCGCTTCGTGCAGGACATCCGCGAGGCAGGGGCCGCGCATGGGGTCCATGCCGCGCGCGATCAGCCGCTCGTTGATCCGCGCGTCTGTCGCGAGAACGACGATGGTTCGGTCCTGCATCTGCATCCTGCATCCTCCCAAGGCGTTGTCCCCGTGTGGCCCTAACGATAACTCAACTTCCGGTTCTCTAACAGTGTGACTTTTGACCGCGGAGTCGCAGGGCCGATTGAGGCTTGGGTTTGCGCCTGCGAAACGGCGTCTCGCGGCGGCTCTCGCCCGCCCGCGGCCCGCGCAAGCGTTCGGCGACGCGCAGGATTTTCCCGCGCCGCGTGCGCCCGTCGAAGCGGCTGGAGCGGCCTCCCCGCGGCGCTGTTGCCGCACTGCACACGGCAGCGTCGCCCGACGATCGCCCGTCACGATTGCTCGATGGCCGCCGCACGCCACGAATCACCTCGAGCACATGGACCGGCTCGGAACTGCCGCGCGATTCGAGCCTTGGATCGTCAGATGCGACGTTTCGTCGGACGTTATCGACACGAATTCGTTATTAGTCGCGGGAGATGCTTCCTTGCCACGCGACTTTGGTCGCATGCTTGCGCCTCTGCCCGCCGCCGCTCGGTTTTCAGCCGGCGGTTGTGGGCGCCGCCGAAGCGCCGTTGACCGCGGCGGCGCGGCCTCTATAAGCCGCGCGACAGCCGCTGGAGACCCGCATGCGTCAGGCCGAAGTCAGCCGCACCACTGCCGAGACCAGCCTCTCGGTCAAGCTCGATCTCGACGGCAGCGGGCGGCACGACAACCAGACCGGCGTGGGCTTCTTCGACCACATGCTCGACCAGCTGGCCCGACACGCGCTGATCGACCTCGAGATCCGCGCCGCGGGCGACCTGCACATCGACGACCACCACACCGTCGAGGACGTGGGCATCGCGCTCGGCCGGGCGCTCAAGGAGGCGCTCGGCGACAAGCGCGGCATCCGCCGCTACGGCGCCTGCCACCTCGCGATGGACGAGGCGCTGGTGCGCGCGGCGCTCGATCTCTCGGGGCGGCCGTTCCTCGTCTGGAAGGTCGACTTCCCGAGCGCGAAGATCGGCACGTTCGACACCGAGCTCGTGCGCGAGTTCTTCACCGCGGTGGCGATGAACGGCGGCATCACCCTCAACGTGGCCAGGCTCGACGGCGAGAACAGCCACCACATTGCCGAGGCGGCGTTCAAGGCCTTCGCCCAGGCGCTGCGCGCCGCCGTCGAGCCCGACCCGCGCAGCACCGGCGTGCCCTCGACGAAAGGCACGCTCTCGGCATGACGACCGCGATCGTCGACTACCAGAGCGGCAACCTGCACTCGGCGGAAAAGAGCTTCCAGCGCATGGCGGCGGAGACCGGCCGCGGCGGGCCGGTGGTGGTGACGGCCGATCCTGCGGTCGTGCGCCGGGCCGAGCGCATCGTGCTGCCGGGCGTCGGCGCCTTCGCCGACTGCCGCGCCGGGCTCGCGGCGATCCCCGGCCTCTTCGAGGCGATCGAGGAGCGGGTGATCCGGGGCGGCGTACCATTCCTCGGCATCTGCGTCGGGCAGCAGATGATGGCAACCGTCGGCCGCGAGTTCGGCGACACGCCGGGCTTCGGCTGGATCCCCGGCGAGGTCGTGCGCCTCGCGCCCGCCGACCCCGCGCTCAAGGTGCCGCACATGGGCTGGAACGCGCTGGAGATCGCGGCACCCCATCCGGTGCTCGCCGGCATCGCCTCGGGCGACCATGCCTATTTCGTGCACTCCTACCATCTGGTGCCGACGAACACGGCGCACCGCCTCGCAATCGCCGACCATGGCGGGCCGGTGACGGCGGTGGTGGCGCGCGACAATCTCGTCGGCACCCAGTTCCACCCGGAAAAGAGCCAGGCGACCGGCCTGCGGCTGATCGCGAACTTCCTCGCCTGGCGGCCGTGAGCCGACCCAAGGCTCACTCGCCGCCGAAGTCCGCCTTGAACTGGTCGAAGTCGATGGCGAGGCCGGCGAAGACCGTGCTCCAGTGCCGGGTGAGCGCCGCCATCGCCACCGCTTCCGACACCTCCTCGTCGCTGGCGCCGGCCGCCCGCGCGGTGCGGGTGTCGAGCCAGACGCAATACTGGCAGGGGATCTGCGCCGCCACCGCCAGCGAGATCAGCGCCTTCTCCTTCGGGGACAGTGCGGTGGCGTCGCTCATCTCGAGGTCGCGCTCCTCCGCCCAGGCGCCGGCGATGCCGGCCTTCGGGAACCGCTTGACGAACTCGGGCACGCCGCCGAGCGCCTGCTCGACCTCGGCATAGGCCGCCGCGGCGGCGTCGCCGGAAGGCTCGGCGGCGGGGGCGCCGGTCGCCGTCGCGAGGAGCACGCCGGCTCCGATCCCCGCCGCGAGCGACGGGGCCAACCATGCGGAAACGTTCATGGCCAATCCTCTGGAATTGTGATGACGTACAGTGTACGCAGATGTAGCGCAGCTTAACGATTCCCGCAACCCGTACAGTGTAAGGACGCCCTCGCATGTCCGTGCCCGACCCCAGCTCCGAGCGCCCGCCGCTGTCGGCAAGCCGGATCGAGGCGGCGGCGTTGACCCTGATCGAGCGCGAGGGCACCGGCTTCAGCATGCGGCGGCTGGCGGGCGAGCTCGGCGCCAGCCCGATGGGGCTCTACCACTACTTCCCGTCGAAGGGGCACCTGATGGATGCGCTGGTCGATCGCGTCTTCGCGCCGCTGATGCCGCTTCCCGCCGCCGGGCAGCCGTGGCGGGTGCGGATCGAGGCGGCGGTTTTCGCCTGGCGCGAGGCGGTGCTGGCGCGACCCGGCCTGCTCGTGTTCCTGCTCACCCACCGGCTCAACACCCCGACGGCACTCGCCTGGCTCGACGCGGTGATCGGGCTTTTCCGCGAGGTCGAGCCGGACCCCGCCGCCGCGGCGCGGCGCTTCCGGGTGACCGGGTACTACATCACCGGCGCGGTGCTCGACGAAGGTGCGGGATACACCCGCGGGCCGTCCACGGTCGCGCCCCTGACGCCGGAGGTGATGGCCGCGACCTACCCGAACGTCGTCGCTGCGGCGCCGAGCTTCGCACCAGAGGCGCGCGAGCGCACGTTCCGCGAAGGGCTCGTGGTGATGCTCGACGCGGTCGACCCCGCGCTCCGCGGCGGAAGCTAGCGCTTCGGCCGGCTGGCCTTCTCCTCGATCCCCGACCGCCCCTCGCGGCGCTCGAGCTCGGCGACCACGGCCTCCCAGGGCACGCCGGCCGCGCGCAGCATGACGAGGAGGTGATAGAGCACGTCGGCGGCCTCGTGGGTCAGGCCGGCGGCGTCGCCGCAGGCGGCGGCGACGATCGCCTCGACCGCCTCCTCGCCGAACTTCTCGGCGCACTTGCCGGCACCCTTGGCGAGCAGCGTGGCGGTGTGCGACGCGGCGGGATCGGCGGCGGCGCGCGCCCCGATCGTCGCGGCGAGCCGGGCG
The DNA here is from genome assembly GCA_039808205.1 of Paracoccaceae bacterium. Classification (GTDB taxonomy): domain Bacteria; phylum Pseudomonadota; class Alphaproteobacteria; order Rhodobacterales; family Rhodobacteraceae; genus Amaricoccus. The sequence goes on from JBDHSS010000122.1 coordinate 7,293, forward strand.
AGGACGTCGCTCATGCCAGCCGCACCGGAATGCCGGCGGCGGCCATCGCCGCCTTGGCCTCGCCGATCGAATGCTCGCCGAAATGGAAGATCGACGCGGCCAGCACCGCCGATGCGTGGCCCTCGGTCACGCCCTCGACCAGGTGCTGCAACGTGCCCACCCCGCCCGAGGCGATGACCGGGATGCGCACCGCGTCGGCGATCGCGCGGGTGAGCGGCAGGTTGTACCCCGCGCGCGTGCCGTCGCGGTCCATCGAGGTCAGCAGGATCTCGCCCGCCCCGCGCCGCTCCATCTCGCGCGCGAAGGCCACCGCGTCGATGCCGGTCGGCCGGCTGCCGCCGTGGGTGAAGATCTCCCATCGGCCCGGCGCCACGGTCTTGGCGTCGATCGCCACGGTGATGCACTGGGCGCCGAACTTCTCGGCGGCCTGCCCGATCACCTCGGGGTCCGCCACGGCCGCGGTGTTGAAGCTCACCTTGTCGGCGCCGGCGAGGAGCAGTGCGCGCACGTCCTCGGGTGTGCGCACCCCGCCGCCGATCGTCAGCGGCATGAAGCACTGCTCGGCGGTGCGCGAGGCGATATCGAGCAGCGTGCCGCGGTTCTCCTGGCTCGCGGCGATGTCGAGGAAGCAGAGCTCGTCGGCCCCGGCCGCGTCGTAGGCGCGCGCCGCCTCGACCGGATCGCCCGCGTCGACGAGGTCGACGAAGTTGACGCCCTTGACCACGCGCCCGGCCTTCACGTCGAGGCAGGGGATGACTCTGACTTTCAGAATGCTGGCCTCCGCGATTTTCTTTCCGGTGGCTGGCGCTGCGCCGGACCCTCGCCGCGCTCGCGTGTTGGCACGACGGCGCCGTCGTCGACGGATTTG
>JBDHSS010000123.1:0-8108 GCA_039808205.1 Paracoccaceae bacterium
CAGATCTCGCCCTCGGCGACGACGAACTCGCCGTGGTCGGCGGCGATGTCACCGGCCTCGGCGAAGGTCTCGGCGATGCGCTTCGAGTTGGCCACCGGGTCCTTGTCCCAGGCTTCGACCGAGGTCGAGCTATCGATACGGATGCCGCCCGTGGACCGGATGCCGAGCTCGCGCATCTGCCGCCCGATCTCCGAGGCCCGGCGCACCATCGCGAGGAACTGCCGCCGCTCGTCATCGCTGCCCATCGCCGAGCCGCCGCCGGCTCCGGCCCAGATCGGCGCGACGAACGAGCCGACCGCGAGGCCGTAGCCCGCGATGTGGTCGGCCATCCGCTTGACCGCGTCGAGGTCGCTCGCGATGTCGAAGTGCGGCGCGACGACGAAGAGGTCGACGCCGTCGAACTTCTGGCCGTCGGCCTCGGCGGCGGTGGTGAGCTCCAAGAGGGTGTCGAGCGGGATGATCGGCTCGGAGTCCGGTGCGCCCTTGCCGACGATGCCGGGCCACATGGCGTTGTGCAGTTTCGGGTAGGTGTTGGGCATTTCTCGACCTGTCAGCGAAGGGTGTTCCATGGCGCCTCGTGGCCCACCTCGACCGAGACGTAGCCGATCTCGCCGATGCAGGGCCCGAGGATGGCGACGAGGCGCGCCTCGGCGACGCCGGCGTTGAACGAGGCGTGGACGACGCCCGCGGGGATGAAGACCGAGTCGCCGGGGCCGAGCAGGCGGCGCTCGCGGTCGAGCCATTGCTCGACGGTGCCGGCGACGACGACGATCACCTCCTCCTGGTCGGGGTGCTTGTGGAAGTCGTGACCCTTGCCGGGGGCGAGGGTCACGTCGATCACGGTCAGATCCTTCGCCCCGGTCGCCGGCGGGTTGGAGAGCCAGCGGAGCTGGCCCCATTCGAGGACCTCGGGGGCGACGTCGGAGCGGATCATGAACTTGCCGGGCATGGGGGATTCCTAGCGGCCGATGGCCTTGAAGGCGCGGGTCTGTTCGGTGAGCGCGCGCTCGACCGGCAGGCGCTCCATCGAGGAGGCGCCATAGAAGCCGTGGCAGGCCTGCGCGTGCTTCAGGATGAAGGCGGCGTCGCCGGGCTCGGCGATCGGACCGCCGTGGCAAAGGACGATCACGTCGGGCCGCTCGGCGCGCGCGGCGGCGGCGATCGCGTCGATCGCTCCGACGCAAGCGTCAAGCGTCCTGGCCGAGGTGGCGCCGATCGCGCCGCCCGTCGTGACCCCCATGTGGGCGACGATGATGTCGGCGCCGGCGCGGGTCATCGCGCGGGCCTCGTCGGGGGTGAAGACGTACGGCGTGGTCAGGAGGTCGAGCGCGTGGGCGGCGGCGATCATGTCGACCTCGAGGCCGTAGCCCATGCCGGTCTCCTCGAAGGAGGCGCGCATGGTGCCGTCGAAGAGCCCGATGGTCGGAAAGTTCTGCACGCCGGAGAAGCCGAGATCCTTGAGCCGGCGCAGGAACGGCTCCAGCAGCAGGAAGGGGTCGGTGCCGTTGACGCCGGCCAGCACCGGGGTGCGGGCGACCACCGGCAGCACCTCGGCGGCCATCTCGACGACGATCTCGTTGGCGTTGCCGAAGGCGAGGAGGCCCGCGGCGGAGCCGCGGCCGGCCATGCGGTAGCGGCCGGAGTTGTAGATGACGATGAGGTCGATGCCGCCGGCCTCCTCGCACTTCGCCGACAGGCCGGTGCCGGCGCCGCCGCCGATGATCGGCTGGCCGGCATCGATGAGCATGCGGAAGCGCTTCAGGATGTCGGCGCGGGGGATGGCTGGCATGATGCGCTTTCGCTGGGGGTGCCGGGGGCAATCTCGCGCCAGGCGGCGACGAGCGCATCGGCGAAGGCCGGGTCGTTGATGTGATGCGGCAGGCGGACGAGCCGACGGTCGGGGCCGGGCACCAGCGCCGCCTCGATCGCGTCGAAGAGTGCTGCGTCGGCCGCGGGGTCGTGGAACGCGGCGCCGCGGGCGTCGAGCGCCGAGACGCCGCCCTCGGGGATCAGAAAGCGCACCGGGCCGTCGCAGGCGCTGAGCCGCGCGCCGATGAAGCCGCCGATGGCGCGGCATTCCTCGGGCGTGGTGCGCATCAGCGTGACGTTGGGGTTGTGGCGGTAGAAGCGCCGCCCGGCGTAGCGGTCGGGCACGGTTTCGGGCGCCCAGAAGTTCACCATGTCGAGCGCCCCGCAGGATCCCACGTAAGGCGCGCCGGTGCGGGCGACGGCGCCGAGGCGGTCGGGGCCGGCGGAAAGCACGCCGCCGCAGAGCTGATCGGCGATCTCGGTCGTCGTCGCGTCGACGAGCCCCGCGAGCTCGCCCGCGTCGAGCAGCGCTTCCATGGTGCGGCCGCCGGTGCCGGTGGCGTGAAAGACCAGCGCGTCGTAGTCGGCGGCGAGGCGCTCGGCGGCGCGGGTGACGCACGGCGTGGTGACGCCGAACATGGTGAGGCCGATCGCCGGCCGGGCGTCGGCGACCGGGCGGGCGCCGGCCATGGCGACGATGGCGAGCGCGGCGCGGTCGAGCACCGAGCGGGTGATGCGGTTGAGCCCGGCGATGTCGGCGACCGCGGGCAGCATGGCGATGTCGGAGACGCCGACGTAAGGGGCCACGTCGCCCGAGGCCAGCGTCGAGACCATGAGCTTCGGCACGCCGAAGCGCAGGGCGCGCATCCCGGCGGTGATGATCGAGGTGCCCCCGCCGCCGCCGATGCCGACGACGGCGGCGACGTCGGGCTGCGCCGGCAGCCAGCGCGCGAACGCAGCCCCCATCGCCGCCACCGCGGTGCCGCGGTCGTCCGACCCGAGCACCGCTTGCGCCCCGTCCGGATGCTCTGCCGCGACCTCGGCCGCCGGCACGTCGACCGGCGCCGTCGGCGCGCGCGTCCCGAGGTCGACGACGCGGGGGCTGCCGCCGGCGTCGGCGACGCGGGCGGCCAGGAACGCGAGCTCCGCGCCCTTGGTGTCCGCCGTGCCGACAACGTAGATCAAGCCCATGCCATGCGTCGCCAGACCCCGGGCGCACGCGCGCCGCCGGTCGGGCTTCCTCCCCTGAGTGCCGGGACCGTCCCGGCTTCTTGCGTCTCCCGGCCCACTCCGGGGCGCGTTGAGCACGGTCGCTTTCGAGAACGATTGCTTTCGTGCTGAGACGTCCGTATCGTATTGACATGCACGTCTCAAGTCAAGAACGGCAGGCCGACCTTCCCGAGACCGGGCCGCGCGCCCGGACCCGGAAGCTCCTGCTCGACACGGCGATGGGGCTGATGCAGGCGGGGCGGATCCCGTCGGTGACCGACGTCGCCGAGGCGGCGGAGGTGTCACGCGCCACCGCCTACCGCTACTTCCCGACGCAGGCGGCGCTGGTGCAGGCGGCGGTCGACGAGGCGCTGGGGCCGATCCTGTCGTGGCGCTCCGATTCGCCCGACGCCGAGGCGCGCGTCGAGGAGCTGCTGGCCTTCGCCTATCCGCGCATCGACGAGTACGAGGCGACGCTGCGGGCAGCACTCCTGCAGGCGATGGACCAGTGGAGCCGCCGCCGCGCCGGCACCCTCGGCGACGAGGCGCCGATCTTCCGCGGCAACCGGCGCGAGCTTCTCGGCAACGCGCTGGCGCCGCTCAAGCCGCGCCTCGACGCGGCGGGCTTCGAGCGGCTGCGCCGCGCGCTGTCGCTGCTGTTCGGCACCGAGGCGGTGGTGGTGCTGAAGGACATCTGGGGGCTCGACGGCGCGGCGGCGCAGGACGTGGCGCTCTGGTCGGCGCACGCGCTGGTGCGGGCGGCGCTGGCCGAGGCCGAGGTCGAGACGGCTGAGGGAGGCGACAGCGGACATTAGGCGGGCGTAAACAAAAAGCAAACACGATGCGCCGCGACCGCCGGCGGCGTACCAGAGTGTTTCCCAAGGGAGGACGAAGAATGAAGCATGCAAGGCTGACTGGAGCTGTTGCCGGTGCCGCGAGCCTTCTCGCGCTCGCCTTCGGAGGGCCGGCTTCGGCGCAGGAGCTGACGATCTTCTGGGCCGAGTGGGATCCGGCCAACTACCTGCAGGAGCTGGTCAACGAATACACCGAGGAGACCGGCGTCACGGTCACGGTGGAGACGACGCCGTGGGCCGACTTCCAGACCAAGGCGTTCACCGAGTTCAACGCCAAGGGCGATACCTACGACCTCGTGGTTGGCGACAGCCAGTGGCTGGGCGCGGGCTCGACCGGCGGGCACTACGTCGACCTCACCGACTTCTTCAAGGAGCACAAGCTCGACCAGGTGATGGCGCCGGCAACGGTGAAGGCCTATGCCGAATACGACGGCAAGTACTGGGCGATCCCGCTCGAGGGCGACGCCACCGGCTGGGCGTACCGCAAGGACTGGTTCGAGGACCCGAAGGAGAAGGAAGCGTTCAAGGCCAAGTACGGCTACGACCTCGACGTGCCGAAGACCTGGGCGCAGCTGCACGACATCGCCGAGTTCTTCCACCGGCCCGACCAGAACCGCTATGGCGTCGCGATCTACACCGACAACTCCTATGACGCGCTGACCATGGGCTACGAGAACGCGCTGTTCTCCTACGGCGGCGACCTCGGCGACTATTCGACCTACAAGGTCGACGGCATCGTCAACTCCGACAAGGCCGTCGCCGCGCTGGAGATGTACAAGTCGCTCTACAAGTTCACGCCGCCCAACTGGGGCAAGACCTTCTTCCAGGAGGACAACCAGGCGATCACCGAGGGCCTGGCGGCGATGAGCATGAACTACTTCGCCTTCTTCCCGGCGCTGGTGAACCCGGCGATCAACCCGCACGCCGAGGTCACCGGCTTCTTCGCCAACCCGGCCGGCCCGGGCGGCGAGCAGCACGCAGCGCTCGGCGGCCAGGGGATCTCGATCGTCTCCTACTCGAAGAACCAGGACGAGGCCAAGAAATTCCTCGAGTGGTTCATCCAGGACGACGTGCAGAAGCGATGGGCCGAGCTCGGCGGCTACACCTGCTCGAAGGCGGTGCTCGAGTCGCCCGAGTTCCGCAACGCCACGCCCTACAACGAGGCCTTCTACCAGTCGATGTTCATGGTGAAGGACTTCTGGGCGGTGCCCGAGTACGCGGAGCTGCTGACCCAGATCAACGACCGGATCTATCCGTTCGTGGTCGGCGACAAGGGCACGGCCAAGGAAGCGCTCGACGGCCTGTCGCAGGACTGGCAGGCGACGTTCAAAAAGTACGGCCGCGACTGAGCGGAGCCGAGCGCGCGGGCCGCAACGCCGGCCCGCCGCCAACCATAGAAAAGCCTGCGACAGGGAAACGGAGACGCCGACGTGCTCGCGAGACTGGACGACCGATCCCGGGCGGCGGCCCGGGGCTGGAGCGACCTCGCGATCCGGAACCTCTTCATCGTTCCGACGATCGCCTTCCTCATCCTCTTCAACGTGTTCCCGCTGCTCTACTCGCTCGGCTACTCGTTCACCGACTTCCGCGCGTCGGTGAGCGAGCCGGCGCGGTTCATCGGCCTGCGCAACTACCGCGAGCTCCTGTCCGACCCGAACGTCTGGCGCAGCTTCGTGGTGACGGCGAAATACGTGATCGTGTCGGTGGGCGGGCAGGTGCTGGTCGGCTTCGGCCTCGCGATGCTGCTCAACCGCAAGTTCCCGCTCAAGGGGCTCGTCACAACGCTGCTGCTCCTGCCGATGATGATGTCGATGGCGGTGGTGGGCCTGTTCTGGAAGCTGCTCTATGACCCGTCCTGGGGACCGATCAACTTCGCGCTCGGCCTCGGCAAGTTCGAGTGGCTGTCGGACCCGGACATGGCGCTCTACGCGGTGGCGATCACCGACATCTGGATGTGGTCGCCCTTTGTCATGCTGCTCTCGCTCGCGGGTCTCTCGGCGGTGCCGCAGCACCTCTACGAGGCGGCGGCGATCGACCGGGCGTCGGGGTGGTACACCTTCAGCCGGATCACCCTGCCGCTCGTCGCGCCGATCCTGCTCATCGCGGTGATCTTCCGCACCATGGAGGCGTTCAAGACCTTCGACCTCGCCTTCATCATGTCGGGCCAGCCGACCACCGAGACGATCTCGATCCGGCTCTACAAGATGGCGTTCCAGGAGTGGCAGACCGGACGGTCGTGCGCGCTCGCCTACGTGATGCTGATCGTCGTCGTCGCGATCACCAACATCTACGTGAAGTACCTCAACCGGGTGAAGGAGCGCTGAGATGGCGGTGGTGCAATCCCCCGGCCGGCGCCTGCGGAACCGGCTCGCGCTCGTCGGCGTCGTGCTCGCGACGCTCGTCTTCCTGTCGCCGATCTACTGGATCGCCTCGACCGCGTTCAAGCCGCGCGCCGCGGCGACCTCGGTGCCGCCGACGGTGGTGTTCAGCCCCGAGCTCACGCCGTTCGTGAAGCTCTTCACCAAGCGGGTGCAGCTGCGCGAGAAGCCTTCCGAGGAGGTCTACGCCGCCGCCCCCTGGTGGGAAAAGGCGATCTTCGATGGCGGCGAGCGCGCACTCCGGGTCAAGGGCGAGCTGCAGCTCTCGCCCTACCCCAGCCGCTTCCTCAACAGCCTGATCGTCGCTGTCTCGAGCACCGCGCTCGCCGTCGGCATGGGCACGCTCACCGCCTACGGCTTCTCCCGCTTCCGCGTCGCCGGCGAGAACGACTGGCTGTTCTTCATCCTGTCGACGCGGATGCTGCCGCCGGTCGTCGTCGCGATCCCGATGTTCCTCATGTACCGCGCCGTCGGCATGACCGACACCCACGTCGGCCTCATCATCCTCTACACCGCCTTCAACCTCTCGTTCTCGGTCTGGCTGATGAAGGGCTTCATGGACGAGATCCCGCGCGAGTACGAGGAGGCAGCGCTCGTCGACGGCTACACCCGGATGCAGGCGTTCTGGAAGATCGTGCTGCCCGAGGCCGCGACCGGCATCGCCGCGACCGCGGTCTTCTGCTTCATCGTCGCCTGGAACGAATACGCCTTCGCGCTCATCATGACCAACCGCCGGGCGCAGACCGCGCCGCCGTTCATCCCCGCGCAGGTCGGCTCCGGCCTCACCGACTGGACGACGATCGCGGCCGGCACCTTCCTGTTCCTGCTGCCCGTCGCCGTCTTCACCTTCGCGCTCCGCAATCACCTGCTGCGCGGGGTGACGTTCGGGGCGATCCGCAAGTGAGGGCCGGATCGATGCGCCTCGGGCCCCGCCGGATCGAGACGATCTTCCAGTGGGTGATGGTCGCCGGCATCGTCGCGCTGCTGCAGCCGTGGAGCTTCTTCCTGCACCGCTATGGCGTGACAATCATCCTCGTCGGCCTCGTCGGCTTCTCGATCTGGAGCCACGTCCCCACCCCGCCGGAGAAGAAGTGATGGCGGAGATTGGGCTTCGCGACATCGAGAAGTTCTTCGGGCCGAACCACGTGATCCGGAAGCTCAACCTCGACATCGCCGACCGCGAGTTCGTGGTGCTGCTCGGGCCCTCGGGCTGCGGCAAGACCACGACGCTCCGCGCCATCGCCGGGCTCGAGGAGATCGACAGCGGCCAGATCCTGATCGACGGCAAGCCGGTGCAGCGGCTGCAGCCCGGCGACCGCGACATCGCCTTCGTGTTCCAGCTGTTCGCGCTCTACCCGCACCTCTCGGTGTTCGACAACATCGCCTTCCCGTTGCGCGCCACCGGCGAGAGCCGGAGCGAGATCGAGAAGAAGGTGCGCGCGGTCGCGCATTCGCTCCGAATCGAGCCGCTGCTCGGTCGTCGGCCCTCGGTACTCTCCGGCGGCGACATGCAGCGCGTCGCGATCGGCCGGGCGCTGGTGCGCCGGCCGAAGGCGCTCTTGATGGACGAGCCGATCGGCGCACTCGACGCCAAGCTGCGCGAGGACATGCGCGCCGAGCTGAAGCGGCTGCACCTCGAGAACGGCACGACCAGCGTCTACGTCACCCACGACCAGATCGAGGCGATGAGCCTTGCCGACCGCGTGGCGGTGATGAACGACGGCGTGCTGCAGCAGGTAGGCTCGCCGTCGGAGGTGTACCTGCGGCCCGCCAACCTCTTCGTCGCGCAGTTCGTCGGCTCGTCGGTGATGAACATAGTCCCGGCCGAGGTCGGGGTCGAGGGCGGCGTCGCGAGCGT
>JBDHSS010000124.1:0-8047 GCA_039808205.1 Paracoccaceae bacterium
ACCAGAGGCCGCGGACCTTCTGGCTCTCGCCCATCGACGGGCCGCCGTCGGTGGTGGTCTGCAGCAGGCCGTTGAAGGAATGGCTCTCGTTGTAGCCGAGCTCGCCGAGGATTGGCGTCAGCTCCATCGCCCGCTCGAGTGGCTCGATCACCTGCTCCATGTCGAGGTCGCGCTGCGACGGCGACAGCCGCGCCTGCTCCTTCTCGAGGAGGTCACGCGGATGCACGAGGCGAGGGTTGGTCTCCTCGTAATAGCCCCACTCGATCTGCCCGCCCTCGGCGGTCCTCGGGTCGCCGGTGTCGCGCATGTAGGCGGAGTTGCCCTGGTCGCGCATCAACGGATAGCCGATCTCCTTGCCGGTGCCGGCAAACGCGTCATACGGCCCGAAGAAGGTCAGCGGGTGATCCACCGGCATCACCGGCAGGTCCTCGCCCGCCATCTCGGCGATGAGCCGCCCCCAGAGCCCGGCGCAGACCACGACGTAATCCGCCATGATGGTGCCGCGAGTGGTGACGACGCCCTTGATCCGGCCGTCCTCGATGACCAGCGACTTCGCCGAGGTGTTGGCGAAGGGCTTGAGCTTGCCGGCCTTCTCGGCCGCGTCGACGAGCTTGCCGGCCACGGTCTGCGAGCGCGGGATGACGAGCCCGGCGTCCGGGTCCCAGAGCCCGCCCTGGACCAGCTCCTCCTCGATCAGCGGGAACTTCGCCTTGATCTCCGCCGGCTCCATCAGCCGCGCGCGGGTGCCGAAGGCGCGCCCCGAGTCGACCTTGCGCTTCAGCTCGGCCATTCGCTCGTCGTCGCCCTTCCGCGCCACCTCGATGCCGCCGATGCGGGCGTAGTGGCCCATCTTCTCGTAGAAGTCGACCGAGTAGAGCGTCGTCCAGCAGCTGAGGAAATCGTGGCTCGTCGCGTAGCAGAAATCCGACGCGTGCGCGGTCGAGCCGATGTCGGTCGGGATGCCCGACTTGTCGATGCCGACGATGTCGTCCCAGCCGCGCTCGATCAGGTGATGCGCGACCGAGGCGCCGACGATGCCGCCGAGCCCGACGATGACCACCCTCGCCCGTTCGGGAAACCCTGACATTCTCGCTCCTCCTCAGTGGCCGGTCGTGCTGCGCTTGGTCAAAGGTCGTGCCGCCCGGCTCACCAGAGCCGCGGCACGGGCAGGCCGCGCCGCATATGGGCGGCGACGAGCGTATTGTGGATCAGGCACATGATCGTCATCGGTCCCACCCCGCCGGGCACCGGCGTGATGGCGCCGGCGTTCCGCGACGCTACGCCGAACTCGACGTCGCCGACCAGCACGCTGTTGCCGGCCTTCTCAACGCGGTTGATGCCGACGTCGATCACCGTCGCGCCCGGCTTGATCCAGTCGCCCCGGATCATCTCCGGCTGACCGACCGCGGCGACGACGATATCCGCCGCCGCCACCTTGGCCGCGAGGTCGCGAGTGCGCGAATGCGCGACCGTCACCGTGCAGTTCTCCGCCAGCAGCAGCTGCGCCACCGGCTTGCCGACGAGGATCGAGCGGCCGACGACGATGGCGTCGAGGCCCGCGAGGCTGCCCAGCACCGCGCGCAGCAGCATCATGCAGCCGAGCGGCGTGCAGGAGACGAGGCCCGGCATCCCCGACGCGAGGCGGCCGGCGTTGAGCGGATGCAGCCCGTCGACGTCCTTGTCCGGGTCGATCGCCGCGACCACCGCCAGCGCGTCGAGATGCGACGGCAGCGGCAGCTGCACCAGGATGCCGTCCACCGCGTCGTCGGCGTTCAGCCTTGCGATGAGCGCCATCAGCTCGGCCTGCGTCGTCGTCGCCGGCAGCAGGTGCTCGAAGCTCGCCAACCCGACCTGCCGCGCGGTCCGGCCCTTGTTGCGCACGTAGACGGCACTCGCCGGGTCGTTGCCGACCAGCACGACGGCGAGGCCGGGCGGGTTGCCGGTCCGCGCCGCGATCTCCGCGACCGCCTCGGCGATCCGCTGGCCGAGCGCCGCGGCATGCGCCTTGCCGTCGATGATCCGCGCGCCGGCCACGGGCTGCGGCAGCGCCGCGCCGGTGATCTCCGGCGCGTCCCGCCCGGAGGTCTCGCCATGGCTGGGGACCGGGACTTGCATGTTCAACCCTCTCGGACATCGGAGTGGAACGCGGCCGAGCGCCGGCGCGCGCACGGCGCTCCCGGTTCGGCTTGCCGCGGGTTATGCGCGATCTGCCGCAATCGCGACAGAAGGTTTGCGTCAGTCGCGCATGATCGCCGCGACAGCGGGGGAGCGGGCGATGGTGCGGAGCGGCACACGGCAGGGGTCTGGCGGCGGGCGGACGCCCGGACCTCGGCTTTCCGTCGGCTTCATCCTCGCGCGTCGGTTCACGCTCTGCGCCTTCGCGACCTTCGTCGACGTGCTGCGCCTCGCTGCCGACGAGGGCGACCGCAGCCGGCCGATCCTGTGCGACTGGGCGATCCTCTCCGACGGGATGGACCCGGTGACGTCGAGCTGCGGCGTCGCGGTGCAGCCGACCGAGCGCCTCGGCGACCCGGCACGCTTCGACTACGTCGTCGTGGTCGGCGGGCTCCTCGCCGAGATCCCGAACCTCAGCCCCGCCTACACCCGCTTTCTCCAGGCGGCGGCGCTGGCCGGCGTGCCGCTCATAGGCCTTTGCACCGGCGCCTTCGTGCTGCACCGCGCCGGCCTGATGGATGGCTATCGCGCCTGCGTCAGCTGGTTCTGCCACGCCGATTTCCTCGAGCAGTTCGACGGGCTGGAGCCCGTCTCCGACCAGATCTTCGTCGTCGACCGCGACCGGCTCACCTGCGCCGGCGGCGCCAGCTCGGCGCATCTCGCGGCCTACCTGGTCGAGAAGCACGTCGGCCGCTCGCAGGCGAGCAAGAGCCTGCACATCATGATCATCGACGACGCGCTCCGCCCCGAGAAGCCGCAGCCGGGCCTCGCCCTCGAGGTCGCGACGACCGATCCGATCGTGCGGCGAGCACTCCTCCTCATGCAGCAGCGGATCGATGCGCCTTTGTCGGTCGCCGACCTCGCCCGGCAGATGGGCAACAGCAAGCGGCAGGTCGAGCGGCATTTCCGCGCCGCGCTCGGCACCTCGCCGCAGGCGGCCTTCCTCGACATCCGCCTGGCGCTCGCCCGGCATCTCGCCGAGACCAGCGACCGGTCGATCGCCGCGATCGCGCTCGAATGCGGCTTCTGCGATTCCTCGCACCTCGGCCGCCTGTTCCGCCGCCGCTTCGGCTGCACGCCCGCCGAGGTCCGCAAGCGGCCGCCACCCGCCGCGGCCTGACGGCGCCGCGCGCCCCGAGCGCAGGCCGAAGGCTGGTCGGGGCGACTGGATTCGAACCAGCGACCTGCGGTACCCAAAACCGCCGCGCTACCAGGCTGCGCCACACCCCGACGCCGCTGGCTCTAGCGCAGCCCCGTCCGCCACGGAAGCAAATTCAGCCGTCGCAGGGCCACGCTGGGTTGCGGATCGCCGGATGGCGCAGCTCGGCGCCCGGGTCGATGCCGAGCTCGGCGGCCAGTCCGCCGTTGATCTCGAGCACATAGGCGATGTCGTTGCCGCCGAAGACCGGGGTCTCGTCGTGCGGCGCGGCCGCGTGCTTGATGCGCTCGAGCCGGCCGGCGCCGTCGAAGAACAGCATGTCGAGCGGGATCAGCGTGTTGCGCATCCAGAAGGCAACGGTCTGCGGCGTGTCGTAGACGAAGAGCATGCCCGAGAACTTCGGCAGGCTGTCGCGGAACATCAGCCCCTTCTCGCGGCCGGCCTCGGTGTCGACCACCTCGACGGTGAAGCGCACGGTCCCGTCGGCGTCGCGCAGGTCGGCGACATCGGGCGCGCACTCCGCGGCGCGCACCGGACCGGCGGCGAGGGCCGCGGCGAGCACCAGCCACCGCAGCGGCCGGCGGCGATCAGGCAAGGTCGGTGCCCTGCATCCGCATCCGCGCGACATAGTCCCAGCTGCGGACCTCGTAGACCATCGGCCCGCGCGGGCCGGCGGTCACCCGCACGGCGAGCACATCGCCGGCGACCACCTCGCCATAGCCGTACTGGCGCAGCGTCTCCATGTGCAGGAACACGTCCTCGGGGCGGCCGTAGACGTTCACGAAGCCGAATCCCTTGACCCGATCGAACCACTTCACCCGCGCGGGCTCCAGCGGCCCGGCCGCCTCGCCCTCGGGCATCGGCACCTGCAGCTGCCCGGTCGGCGGCGTGGTCGGGACGATGTCGAGCACCTCGACCGCCTGCCGCCCGCGCTCGGTCGTCTGCACGCGGAGCGATATCTCCGCCCCCTCGGCGACCGAGGTGAACCCGAACACGCGCAAGACGTTGCTGTGCAGGAGGATGTCGCCCTCGCCATCCTCGCCCACGACGAAGCCATAGCCTTTCGTCGTGTCAAACCACTTCACATGACCACGCACTACCATGTCGCGGAGGTTCCGAGCTCACAGGGGGCGCGGAGCGCGCCGGGTTACAGTTAACGCGGTAATGACACCTAGGCGCACGATCCGGTCCGCACCGCCTGCAAAGTAGCGGTTTCAAGTATCAACGCAACCCGGAATTTAACCACTCGGCACCTTGTTCGCCGCGCATGCAACCACAGATTGTCTCATGATCGTCAATCGTTTACGCTGGCGATGCCGGCTCGTCCGAGCCGCCCCTCGCGGGGCCGAGGCAAAGCGGCTATGCTCGCCCGGCGCTCGGAGGAGCGGACGTGGCGGGAGGACGGAGATGCAGGCTCGGATCACGCGTTTCAAGATGCGGCCGGAGGAGATCGACGGCGCGCGCGGCCTGCTGAACCGCCTGAAGGACGAGATCATGTCCCAGCCCGGCCTCGAGCGCTGCATCACGGTGATGAACCCCGACGGCTCCGGCCACGTCATCGCGCTCGTCGACGAGCGCGGCAGCCTGCCCGAGAGCGTCGACGGCGTGCGCGCGATCTGGCACCGCTTCCACGATCACCTCGAGCGCGTCCCCGAGCCCGAGATCTACGAGGTCGTCGCCGACTGGTCGAACTGACGCGTCAGGCCACGTGGTCGGCGACATAGGCGCCGCGCTCGCCCATCGGCCGCGGCTTGCCGGTCGTGGTGTCCTTCGCGGTCTGCAGCTCGAGCTGGGCGTTGATCTCGGCGCCGAGCAGCACCACGAAGGCGCTGGCATAGAGCCAGAACAGGAGGCCCGCGATCGCGCCGAGCGAGCCGTAGGTCTTGTTGAAGTCCGGAAAGCGCGCGAAATAGGCCGACAGCGCCAGCGAGACGACGAGCCAGCCGACCGTCGCGAGCACCGCCCCGATGCTGATCCACCGCTTCCGCGCCGGCGCCCGCCGCGGGGCGTAGCGATAGAGCGCGCCAATGACGAAGACGATCGCGACGCCGAGGATGACGAGGGGCGTCGCCCACGCCAGCACCCGCCCCACGGCGCCGATCTCGGTGAAGTTGAGCGCCGCCGGCACCGCGACGATGCCGAGGAGCGCCGCTGCCGCGACAATGACGATGGCGAGCGTCAGCGCCAGCGAGATCGCGTACTGCACCACGATGCTGCGGGTGTCGACCTCGCGATAGACGACGTTCATGCCTTCCATCAGCGCGCTGACGCCGGCTCGCGCGCTCCAGAGCACCAGCGCGAAGGAGATGACGGAAGCCACCCCGAGCCGCGCCTGCGGGGCGGCGACCAGCGCGCCGACCTGTCCGGCAATGACGTCGAAGACGGCGCCCGGCAGCAGCGGCCGCACCGCCTCGAGCGTCTTGGCCACCTGGTGCGGGTCGGCCACCAGCCCGTAGACGGCAATGAGCGCCGCGATCGTCGGAAAGATCGCCAGCACGCCGAAGAACGCGACCCCCGCGGCGATGATCGACAGATGGTCGGTGGCGATCCCGCGCCAGACCCGCCCGAGCACCTGCCGCCACGCCGCCCAGCCCATCTGCGTCGGCCGCGACGCCGACCGGCCGGGAGCATTGGGGTCGGGCTCGCCCTTGCTCGTCTCTGGATCGCTCATGCCCGCGCTCCATCTCACCGCTGCCGCAGAAGAATGCCCGGAGCGCGGGAGTTGTTCCCGATCGGGCGATCCGCGGGCGATCATCGGCAACTTCCACAGCCGCCCGAGGTCCCCGCCCCTGGGATCGCAGCCACCAAGCGAGGCACCGGGCCATGGTCGCCGAAAGAGCAGCCGCTATCCCGATGCGTTCGGGCGGGCGAGCGAATCAGTAGCGCATCCCAGAGAAATGCGGTATGTTCTCAGCCGTCAATATTGATGCGCCTTTCCATACCAAAATCACCAACTTTTTAGCTGCACCTTTCTTTGATCGGAGCATGAAAATGCCTTTGCTCGCCACGCCCGCCTTGGCCATCTCGATGCTCGCCAGTGCCTATGGACAGCAGCCCGCCGTTCCCAAGGAGGCGGTCCTGCGAGACGACCGGACGGCAACGGTCTGCCAGACGCCGGTGAACTGGTGCTCGTTCTGGGGCCCGGCCTCCTGGGGTTACTCCTGCTACTGCTATGATCCGTTCGGCAACGTCATCGGCGGCCTGACGAACGGGTAGCGGGCCCATCGGCGCCGCCCGCCCGGGGTGGCGCCGCCTGGATGGTGGACCTTGGAGTCGTAGGGCTTAGGATTCTGACCCGATCGGCGTATTGCTCCTGCGCAACAATCCCGGTTAACGAACCTTAATTCGCGTGGATGCGCAGCCCCCAAGCGCTGGAGCGGTCAGCATGACAATCAATTCCGACGACGCCAACGTCCACCCGTACGAGCCTTACGGACTGCGGAAGGCCCTCTACCGGTTCATTCCGAAGAGCGAGCACGGCGTTCTGCCCGAGCTGAAGATGCGCACGGAGAGCGCGCTCTTCGGCATCACCAAGACGCCGCCGCGGCGGCTGCGGCTGCACATCTCGCCCGGCTGGTTCGACTTTCACGCGACGGGCCGCGACCAGCTCGAGTTCATGGTGCAGGTCGCCGGCCTGCAACCGAGCGACAGGTTCCTGGATGTGGCGTGCGGCGTCGGTCGGCTCGCCATCCCGCTGGCCGGCTTCCTGAACGCCGAAGGCAGCTACAGCGGCTTCGACGTGTTCGAGAAGGGCATCGCCTGGTGCAAGGAGTACATCGAGGCCAAGGATCCGCGGTTCCACTTCCAGTTCGCGGACGTGAAGACCGACTTTCATCCGAGCAGCGTCGATGCGAGCGACTACCGCTTCGAATACCCTGACCAGACGTTCGACTTCTGTTATGCGGGGTCGATCTTCACGCACCTGACGCTGGCGGAGGCGGAGAACTATCTCCGACAGGTGCGCCGCGTCCTGAAGCCGGGCGGGCGGTTCGTGAGCACCTGGCTCACCTACAGCGACGAGGCAAGGAAGAGCATTCCCGGCATGCAGGCGCGCCTCGACAAGTTCTGGCCGTGCGAGCAGGACGGCTGGCGCTTCCGCAACCCGGACTCGCCCGGCGAGTCGGTGGCCTTCGAGCAACGCCGCATTCGCGAGCTCTACGCCGATGCCGGGCTCACGGTCATGGAGCCGTTCCGGCCGGACCCCTCCTACAACCTCGCGCGGATTCCGAAGGTGCGCGCCATGGGGCAGCACCTGCATCACTGCGTGTGCATCGTGGCGGTCGCCTGACCGCCGCGAGCCGACGGGACGCTACTGATCCAGGAAGCTCCGGAGCTTGCGCGACCGGCTCGGGTGCTTGAGCTTGCGGAGCGCCTTCGCCTCGATCTGGCGGATGCGCTCGCGGGTCACGCTGAACTGCTGGCCGACCTCCTCGAGCGTGTGGTCGGTGTTCATGCCGATGCCGAAGCGCATCCGGAGCACCCGCTCCTCGCGCGGCGTCAGCGACGCCAGCACCCGCGTCGTCGTCTCCTTGAGGTTCAGCTGGATCGCCGACTCCAGCGGCAGGATCGCGTTCTTGTCCTCGATGAAGTCGCCGAGCTGGCTATCCTCCTCGTCGCCGATCGGCGTTTCCAGAGAAATCGGCTCCTTGGCGATCTTCATCACCTTGCGGACCTTCTCGAGCGGCATCTGCAGCTTCTCGGCCAGCTCCTCCG
>JBDHSS010000125.1:0-8029 GCA_039808205.1 Paracoccaceae bacterium
CCGCCGGGTCGCCGTGCGCCAGCACCGGCGCGCCCACCGCCGCGGCGAAGCGCTGCGCGCCGGCGCTGTGGTCGGCGTGAGCGTGGGTGACGAGGACGGCCACCACGTCCTCGCCGGCGAGCGCGGCGAGGAGTGCCGCGCGATGGCGCGGGTCGTCGGGCCCGGGGTCGATCACGGCGACCGCGCCCTCGCCGACCAGGTAGGTGCGGGTGCCGGTGAAGGTCATCGGTCCGGCGTTCGGCGCCGTCACCACGCGGAGGCCCGGCGCCAGGCGCTCGACCGCGCCCACCTCGGGCGCGTGCTCGCGCCGGAACGGCGTCGTTCCTTGCGTGCCCGCGGGCGGCCGCGTAACCCTCTCGCCCATGGCCTCGTCGCCCCTCAGACGCATCCTGCCGCGCAGCCTGTTCGGCCGCGCGCTGACCATCCTACTGGTGCCGATCGTCGTCCTGCAACTCGTGGTCGGGCTGGTGTTCTTCCAGCGGCACTATCTGCGGGTCAGCGAGCAGATGACCCGCAGCATCGCCTACGAGCTCTCCTATGCGGTGGCGCAGATCGGCTCCGCCGGCCAGCCGGCGCAGGCGACGCTCAGGATCGCCGGCCTCGCGCGGCCGCTCGACCTCGTGATGCACTTCAGCCCCGGCGAGACGATCACGCCCGGGGTCCGGCGCGACTTCTTCGACTTCACCGGCGCCAAGGTCGCCGAGACGCTGGCCGACGCGATCCCGGCCCCCTTCGCGCTCGACCTCTCGTCGGACTCGCGGATCGCTGCGCTGGCGATCGCGACGCCGCCGGGCGTCCTGCACGTCGAGATCCCGCGGGACCGGCTGTCGGTCGCGAACCCGCACCAGCTCCTGGTGCTGATGATCCTCGTCGCGGTGATCCTGACCGCCACCGCGGTCCTCTTCCTGCGCAACCAGGTCCGACCGATCCGCGCGCTCGCCGAGGCGGCGGAGGCGTTCGGCAAGGGCCGCTCGGTGCCGTTCCGCCCGACCGGGGCCGAGGAGGTGCGCCGCGCCGGCGCCGCGTTCCTGTCCATGCGCTCGCGTCTCGAGCGGCAGATCGAGCAGCGCACGCAGATGCTGTCGGGGGTCAGCCACGACCTCAGGACGCCGCTGACGCGGATGAAGCTGACGCTCGCGATGATGGAGGACAGCGGCGAGACCCGCGACCTCGCCGAGGATGCCGACCAGATGGAGCGGATGCTCGGCGAGTTCCTCGCCTTCGCCCGCGGCGACAGCCTCGAGGAGACCGTCCCGACCGACCCCTTCGCCTTGGCAGCCGGCGTCGCCGAGGCGGCACGCCGCGGCGGCACGCCGGTCGATGTGCAGACCGACGAGATCCCGCCCGAGCCTTTGGTGCCGATGCGGGCGATGGCGGTGCGGCGAGCGCTGACCAACCTCGTCGACAACGCCGCGCGGCATGGGAACCGGGTGCTCCTGACCGTGCGCCTCAGCGCGCGCTCGCTCGCCTTCGTCGTCGAGGACGACGGCCCCGGCATCCCGGCGGCGGACCGGGCGCGGGCGCTGCAGCCTTTCGCCCGGCTCGACGCCGCCCGGCCGCAGACCGACGGCGGGGGCAGCGTCGGGCTCGGCCTCTCGATCGCGCTCGACGTCGCGCGCAGCCACGGCGGCTCGCTCGAGCTCGGCGACAGCGCCGAGCTCGGCGGCCTGCGCGCGACGTTCCGCCTGCCGCTCTGACCGGCGGCCTGCAACGATTGAAACAACTCGGCGATTGATCGCGACGTCGATTCGCCGCATACAGGCGGATATTCATGAAGTGCGGATCCCCGAGCCATTCTGCTCGGTTGCGCCCAGTCGATTTCATTGCAGGACATCGTCCCATGACTTTGCCGCCGTCCGTCGCGGACGCGCCGCCCGAGGGGGTGCGCTTCGTCACCGACCTCGCGCCGCTCGCCGCATTCGGCCGTGCCGTCGGCCACCTGATGATCCATCCCGCCTTCGCCCGCGCGCCGTTCGGCCATGTCGCCCGCGGCCTCGCCGGCCAGGTCAACCGCGGGCACTACGTCTTCGCCTTCCGCGGAGAGGCGACGGTCGGCTTCGCTGGCTGGGCGCTCGTGGACGAGGCGGTCGCCGAGGCGTGGCTTGCCGGCGAGCGCGGTTTCGGTGACGCCGAGGCGACAGACGGCGACTGCGTGGTCCTGAACTTCTGGCAGGCCGAGACGCCGGCGATCTCGCGCGGCCTTGTCGCGGCGCTGGCGGCGCGGCTCGCGACCAAGCGGCGGCTCTATGCCAAGCGGCATTACCCGGACGGGCGCGTGCGCCCGTTCCGCCTCGCCCTCGCGGGCAGCCCGGGCGCCTGAGCCCGCGCCCGCACGGGCCTTCCCCGCCGCGACGGAAAGGCCCCGGCGGGCCGTGACCGACCCCCCATGTTCAACAAGGATGCACCCCGATGACCGTCTTCAATGCATCGAATGCGACCGAGGCCGTCAACATCAGCCTCTTCACCAACCAGTTCGACTTTGCCGGCCGCGACGCCGGCGGCAACAACAGCTCGACCAGCTATTCGTGGCTCACGAGCGGCGGCGACGACGTGCAGGCGTTCGGCACCGGCATCGACTCGGGCGGCAACCCGCCCGCCTTCGGCTCGGTGACCGAGCTGCAGTTCGACCTCTCCAACAACGACTTCGCCAACCCCGACGTCGAGATCACCGCGATCACCGGCGCGACCGGCGGCGGCGCGGTCGCCGCGGCGCGGCTCGCCGTCATCACCAACAGCGTCAGCGACTTCTTCGCCGAGATCACCAGCTTCGCCGACGTGATGACCGGCGGCGACTTCAACGACACGATGAAGTCGGGCGGCGGTGCCGACACGCTGACCCTCGGCGCCGGCAACGACTCAGGCTTCGGCGGCGACGGCAACGACGGCGTCAACGGCGACGACGGCGACGACAACCTCAACGGCGACGCCGGCAACGACACGCTGAACGGCGGCGCCGGCAACGACACGGTGAACGGCGGCACCGGCGACGACAGCCTGAACGGCGGCTTCGGCAACGACACCTACGTCGTCGACAGCGCCGGCGACAAGGCCGCCGAGGTGGCGGGCGGCGTCGACCTCGTGAACGCCAGCGTCAGCCATACCCTGAGCACCAACCTCGAGAACCTGACGCTGACCGGCAGCGCCGCGATCAACGGCACCGGCAACGCCAAGGCCAACGTGCTGACGGGCAACGACGCGGCCAACTCGCTCTTCGGGCTCGGGTCGAACGACACCCTCATCGGCAACGGCGGCAACGACCACCTCGACGGCGGGACCGGCGCCGACAGCATGAACGGCGGGCTCGGCGACGACACCTATGTCGTCGACAACGCCGGCGACAGCGCGGGCGAGGTGGCCGGCGGCACCGACCTCGTGCTTTCGAGCGTCAGCCACACCCTCAGCATCAACCTCGAGAACCTGACGCTGACCGGGCTCGGCGCGATCAACGGCACCGGCAACTTCCGGGCCAACGTCATCACCGGCAACAACGCCGCCAACGCGCTCTTCGGGCTCAGCGGCAACGACACGCTGATCGGCAACGACGGCAACGACGCGCTGACCGGCGGCACCGGCGCCGACAACATGGACGGCGGCCGCGGCAACGACACCTACAGCGTCGACAACATCGGCGACGTCGCCGCCGAGACCAACCCCGCCGCCTCGGGGGGCATCGACCAGGTCAACGCCAGCGCCTCGCACACCCTCGGCATCGGCATCGAGAACCTGACGCTGCTCGGCGCCGCCGCGCTCAGCGGCACCGGCAACACGCAGGCGAACACCATCCTCGGCAATGCCGGCGCCAACGTGCTCGACGGCGGCTCCGGCAACGACGTGCTGAACGGCAACGGCGCGGCGGACGTGGTGATCGGCGGGCTCGGGCGCGACCAGCTGATCGGCGGCGCCGGCGGCGACACCTTCGACTTCAACGCGACGGCGGAATCGGGGCCGGCGGCGGCGCAGCGCGACGTCATCCTCGGCTTCGACAACCCCGGCCCGGCCGCCGGCGACGTGATCGACCTCTCGACGATCGACGCCAACACCGGCGTGGCGCTCGACCAGGTGTTCGGCTTCCTCGGCGCAATCCAGAACCCGTTCCCGGCGCCGGTGCCGGCGGCGTCGCTCTACCTGCGCGACGAGGCGGGCGACACCGTCGTCTACGGCAACACCGACGCCGACGTGGCGCCGGAGTTCTCGATCCGCATCGCCGACGGCGCCACGGTCGCGGCGGACTACACGGCGGCAGACTTCGTCCTCTGACCGCCACGGCCGGGGCGTGTTGTAACGCCCCGGCTGCCTCGTCACTCCGGCTCGGGCACGATGCGCGCGGCGCCGGCGGCGAGCGCGCCGGTGGCGCGATCGAAGCGCAGGTAGGCGAGGCCGCGGCCGTCCGCGGTGGAGAGGAGCGTGCCCGCCGGCCGCTCGCCCGCGCGGATCTCGGTGCCCGGCGGCGGCGCCTCGCCCTCGACGCGCACCCGCGCCAGCCCCTTCCTGAGCTCGGTTTTGTGCTTCATGCGCGCGGTGACCTCCTGGCCGACATAGCAGCCCTTGCGGAAGTCGACGCCGTGCAGCCGCTCGAATCCCATCTCCAGGATGTAGCTGTCATCGGGCACCAGCTCGATGCCGGTCTCCGGCACCCCGAGCGCGATGCGCGCAGCGTCGTGGGCGGCCGGATCGAGCGGCGCGAGGCCGGCGAGAAACGCGGCGGCATCCTCGGGGTAGGCGCGCCAGCCGAGGCGCGCGTCGCGCGGGTCGGCAAGGGCGCCGGCGGGCGGCGCGCCCTCGCCGATCACCACCGCGCGCGGGTCGGCGGCGATCGTCACCCGGGCACGCAGCCGGTACATGCCGAGGCGCTGGGCGAGCGCGGTGGCGCGCTCGGCCTTGACGTCGAGGAGCACGTCCGCGCCGTCGGGCAGCATCAGGAAATCGAACAGGTACTTGCCCTGCGGCGTGAGGAGCGCGGCATAGACCGGCCCGTCGGCCAGCCGGCGCACGTCATTGGAGACGAGCCCCTGCAGGAAGTCGTGCGCGTCCGGGCCGGACACCCGGACAAGGCAGCGGTCGGTGGCGTGGAATGCAGCGGTCATCGGCGGCCCCCCTGCGCCCGGAGATAGGCGGGCGGGCCCGCGGCGGCCAGAGCAAAACCGGCGAGCGGGGCAGGGGACGAATCCCTGTGGACCTGAACCCCTCGCGCGGGCACGCTGAGCACTGAAAGCGCTCAAGGGGGAGAGCCGATGGCGAAAGCTTCGTCCCGGCCGAGGGCGACGGCGCCCCGGACGATCGAGATCGACGCCGCCCGCGTGCTCGGCCGGCAGCGCAAGCACTTCGCGGTCATCGACATCGGCTCGAACTCGATGCGGCTCGTGGTCTACGACGACCTGAGCCGGGCGCCGTTCGCGCTCTTCAACGAGAAGTCGCTGG
This sequence comes from Paracoccaceae bacterium, assembly GCA_039808205.1. Lineage (GTDB taxonomy): Bacteria > Pseudomonadota > Alphaproteobacteria > Rhodobacterales > Rhodobacteraceae > Amaricoccus. The sequence continues at coordinate 5,419 of JBDHSS010000125.1, forward strand.
TCGCGCTCGGGCAGGGCATCGGCCCCGATGGCCGCCTGAGCGACGAGGCGATCGCCCGCGCGGTCGCGGCGATGCGCCGGTTCGACGCGATCCGCCGCGCGATGGGCGTCGAGCGGGTGCATGTGCTCGCGACCGAGGCGACGCGGCGCGCGAGGAATGGCAGCGACCTCGTCGACGCGATCCGCGCCGCGACCGACCTCGAGCCACGCATCCTTTCCGGCGACGAGGAGGCGAGGTATGCCGCGCTCGGCGTCGTCTCGGGCTTCTTCCAGCCGAACGGCCTCGTGGGCGACCTCGGCGGCGGCAGCCTCGAGATCGCCGAGGTGCTCGGCGATAAAGTCGGCGAACGCCGGGTCAGCATGCCGCTCGGAGCGCTGCCGGTGAAGGCGCTGATGGCCGACGGCTACGACACCGCCAAGGCGCGGATCGACGCGATCCTGGGCGACGGCCTGCCGCCGATGCTGACCGAGCCCGCGTTCTACGCCGTCGGCGGCGGCTGGCGCGGGCTCGCCCGCGTGCACATCGCCGAGACGAAGGCGCCGATCGAGGTCGTGCACGGCCACGAGGCGCCGGCTGGCGAGATCCGCGCGCTCGCCAAGCGCATCTCGCGGATGACGCCCGCCGAGGTGGCGGCGCTACCTGACGCGCCGAGCCGGCGCAGCGAGACGCTGGCCGCCTCGGCGCTGGTCTTGTCGCGCGTGCTGAAGCAGTTGAAGCCCGAGCGCGTGGTCTTCTCGGTCTTCGGCCTGCGCGAGGGCTGGCTCTATGCGCAGCTCGACCGCGAGGAGCAGTACCGCGACCCGCTGCTCGAAGGCGCCATGGCGATCGGCCTGCCGATCGCGCGGGTGCCGGCGTTCTCCGCGGCGCTGGCGCGCTGGACCGACGCGCTGTTCCCCGCCGAGTCGCAGACCGACCGCCGGCTCCGGCTCGCCGCCTGCGCGCTCACCGATCTCTCGTGGCGCGATCACGAGAAGGTGCGGGCGTCGGAGAGCTTCCGGCGGCTGCTGCAGTTCCCGTTCGTCGGCCTCAGCCACCCGGAACGCGCGTTCCTCGCCGTGACGATCCTGGCGCGCTATGGCGGCAGCATCGACGAGGGCGTGCTGGCGGTGACGAAGGGCCTGCTCGGTCCGACCGAGCTGCGCAAGGCCGAGATCCTCGGGCGCGTGTTGCTGCTCGGCCATCGCTTCTCGGCGAGCGTGCCCGAGATCCTCGACCAGGTGCGGCTGGTGATCGGCACCGACGCCGTCCGCCTCGAGGTGGCCTCGACCGAGCGCATCCCCGACGGCGACGCGGTGCAGGCGCGGCTGCGCCAGCTCGCCCGCGCCTGCGGCGTCGCCGGAGCGGAGATCGTCGAGGCGGGGTAGGGCCCCCTCACTCTTCCCGGGGCAGCACGCTCAGCACGCGGCGGACGAAGGCCTCGTACTCCTGCATGTAGTTGCGCAGGAACTCGGCGGTTTCCGGACTGCTGACCTCGCCGTCGTCGGCAATCAGCCCCGGCTTGAACTGGATGTAGGCCTCGACCGCGTTCATCAGCGGCGAGTTGCAGAAACTGAGGACGCTCTTCAGGCTCTGTTGCGCGATGGCCGTTCCGATCGCGCCCGGCGAGGTGCCGATGACGCCGGACGGCTTGCGCGCGAACGAGTTCTTGCCCCACGGCCGGCTCGCCCAGTCGATGGCGTTCTTGAGGCCGCCGGGGATCGAGCGGTTGTATTCCGGGGTGACGAAGAGCACCGCGTCGACGGCGGCGATTGCGGCCTTCAGCTCCCGCGCGGGCGGGGGGAAGTCCGCGTCGTAGTCGTAGCTGTAGAGCGGCAGATCCTTGAAGGTGATCTCGCACATCTCGAGGTCGCCGGGCGCGAGCTTGACCAGGGCATTGGCGAGCTTGCGGTTGATCGACGCCTTGGCGAGGCTTCCTACGAAATAGCCGACCTTGATGCTGTTCATCGTCGCTCCTCCTAGCCGCTTTGCGGCCGGGCGCAGCTTAGCACGGCCGCTCGGCGGCGAAAGGCGCGGCGTCAGCGCCGGAGCTTCGCGGCGAGCGCCGCGTCGGCGCCGAGCCATCCAGCCATCCCGTCGGCGAGCGCCGCGGCGGTGCGCGCGCGCCAGTCGGGGGAGGCCAGCGCCGCGCGGTCGGCCGGGTTCGACAGGAAGCCGAGCTCGACCAGCACCGACGGCAGGTCGGCGGCGCGCAGCACCTCGAAATCGGCGGCCTGCCGCGGCTCGGCGCCGAGCGTCGCCACCGGATCGAGTGCTGCGACCAGCGCGTCGGCGAGGAGATCCGAGCGCGCGTCGGTCTCCGGCCGGGCAATGTCGGCGAGGACGGCGCGCACCGGATCGCCGGGCGCCACGTCACCGAGGCCGGTGAGCGCGTCGGCGGCGTTCTCCTGGCGCGCGCGCTCGCCGGCCGCGGGGCTCGAGGCGCGCTCGGCGCGGGTGAAGGCGATGGCGCCGGCGAGCGCGGGGTCGCCGACGACGTTGGCGTGCACCGAGATCAGGAGGTCGGCGCCGGCGCGGCGCGCGAGCGCCTCGCGCTCGGCGAGCGGCACGAAGTAGTCGGCGGCGCGGGTGAGGACGACGCGGAAGCCGCGCGCGACAAGCGCGTCGCCGAGCG
>JBDHSS010000126.1:0-8013 GCA_039808205.1 Paracoccaceae bacterium
ACCGACTTGGCGAAGGCGTCGACGACGCGGAAGCGCCCGCCGTCGGGTGCCGCGATCAGCATCCGGCAGCTGTTCGTGCCCAGGTCGAGGGCCGCATAGAGCTCGGACTCCGGCGTCGCCGCTCCCTCGCGACGCCTCGATGCCAGCGCGACACACTCCTGCGCGGACACGGTGAGGTCCTGCGCCATCGGTATTTGACCAAACTGATCCCGCGGTTCCCGCCGCGGGCTTTGCAAGAACGTTACATGACAGGCTCTTGCAAGGCAACACGGGTCAGGACCCGCCGGTTGCCGGGCCCCGACCGCACGCGGGCCGGGGCCAGGGCGGCGCTCAGGCCGCGCCGCCCTCCGCCGCGAAGGCGAGCGGTGCCGCGACGTAGCCAAGCGCGCGGCAGACGTCGAAGGTCAGGTCGGGGTTGTTGAGCGTGTAGACGTGCAGGTGCTCGACGCCCTCGGCGATCAGCCCGCTGCACTGGTCGGCCGCGGTCGCCACTGAGAGCAGGTGCGCCGCCTCCGGCGTGTCGGCATGGGCGTAGGCCTTGTGCATCCACTCCGGCACCGCCGCCCGGCAGCGCGCGGCGAAGTTCAGCATCTTGCCGAAGTTCTCGACCGGCAGGATACCCGGCACGATCGGCGCGGTGATCCCGGCGCGCGCGCAGGCGTCGCGGAAGCGCAGGAAGGTCTCGTTCTCGAAGAAGAACTGGGTGATCGCCGTCGACGCGCCCGCATCGAGCTTGCGCTTGAGGTTGTCGATGTCGGCCGCGAGGCTCAGGGCCTCCGGGTGCGCCTCGGGGTAGGCGCCGACCGCGATCTCGAAGTCGCCGACCGAGCGCAGCCCGGCCACGAGCTCGGCCGCCGAGGCGAAGCCGTCCGGGTGCGGCACGAAGCGGGTCTCGCCCTTGGGCGGGTCGCCGCGCAGCGCCACGATCCGCCGCACCCCCATCCGCGCATAGCCGCGCGCCACGTCGAGGGTCTCCTCGCGGCTGGCGCCGACGCAAGTCAGGTGCCCGGCGACGGTGAGCCGCGCCCGGCCGAGGATGGTCTGGATTGCCGCGTTGGTGCGGTCGCGCGTGGTGCCGCCGGCGCCGTAGGTCACGGAGACAAAGCGCGGCGCGAGCGGCGCCAGGCGCTCGACGGAGCGCCAGAGCCTCAGGCTCGCCTCGGGGGAATGCGGGGGAAAGAATTCAAAAGACAGGCTCGGCAGAGCCTTCTCGATCCTGGTCATGTGCACCGGTCCATACCGACAATGAAGTTTGCGAGGCCGAGAATACCGCTGGAAATCGAATCCGGCAATGCCTAACTCGACTCCCCGAGCCCCGAGGGGCGCGCAGTCGAAGGAGGGGGCGAATGCCCGAGGTCACCATCGTCTACTGGCGGGACATCCCGGCTCAGGTCATCGTCGGAAGTGGCCGCCGCGCCGCGAAAATGCCGATGACCGAGCGCTTCGAGCTGGCCATCGACCGCTGCGCGATGCGGGCCGGCGCGCGCGATTCGGACGCCTACCTCGCCGAGTGGCGCAAGGGCGAGCCCTACCTTGTCGAAGGCGACGCGGCGGATGTCGCTTCCGGCGAAGCGGCGAAGCTCGAAGCGGAGTTTAGTCACGAGGCGATCAAGGCCCTGATCGCGAACGACGGCTGGGCCACCCCGCGACCCTGACCCTGCAAGGAACACCCTCGATGGCGAGCATTCTCGACTTCGTCCGCCGGCGGCCCGCGCCCGCCGCCCCGCGTGCCGACCTCGCCGCCTTCGTCGAGGACTTCTCGATCGAGGTGATGCCGCGGACGGCGGCGAAGATCGACGACTTCCGCGCGCTGCTGCCCGCGGGAACGCGCGTCTACGTCGCGCACATCGAGGGGACGGCGTTCGAGGAGATGCTCGCGACCGCGCGCCGCCTCGTCGACGAGGGCTTTGCCGTGATGCCGCACTTCGCGGCCCGCGGCATTGCCTCGAAGGCCGAGCTCGACGCCCGCATCCGCGCCTATGCCGACGTCGGCGTGCGCCAGGCGCTGGTGCTCGCCGGCGGCATCGACCGGCCGAAGGGCGAGTTCCACGAGGCGATGCAGCTGCTCGAGACCGGCCTCTTCGACCGCGCGGGCTTCACCCACCTGCACGTCGCCGGGCACCCCGAAGGCAACCGCGACATCGATCCTTCGGGCGGCGAGGCGAACGTCATGGCCGCCCTCGCCCGCAAGGACGCCTTCCAGCGCGAGACCGACGCGAAGATGGCGCTCGCCACCCAGTTCGCCTTCGAAGCGGCGCCGATCGTCGCCTGGACCGAGCGGATGCAGGCGGCCGGCATCACCCTGCCGGTCCACATCGGCATCGCCGGCCCGGCGAAGCTGCAGACGATGCTGAAGTTCGCCATGGCCTGCGGCGTCGGCCCGAGCTTGCGCGTGCTGCAGCGCCGCGCCGCCGACCTCACCAAGCTCATGCTGCCGTTCGAGCCGACGGAGCTTCTGGCCGAGCTCGCCGCGCACAAGGCGGCGCACCCCGACTTCCCGGTCGAGCGCGTGCACTTCTTCCCGCTGGGCGGCATCGGCGCCACCACCGACTTCGTCGGCGGCCTCCAGGCCCGGCCGCGCCGCATCCGGGCCTGACGCGGCGATGAGCCGCCTTGCGCTCCTGTTCGACCTCGACGGCACGCTGATCGACTCCGACCCGCTGCACCACGGCGCCTTCGCCAGCATCCTCGCCGAGCGCGGCCGCGACCTTTCGGTGGCCGAGTACCGCTCGGGCATCATGGGCAAGCCGAACCAGGACATCCTGCGGGAGTATTTCCCCGGCGAGACGATGGACGTGCTGCACCGCAAGGAGGCGATGTTCCGCGACATGCTGGCCGACGCGGTCGAGCCGGTCGCGGGCATCCACGCGCTGCTCGACTGGGCCGAGGCCGAGGGAGCGGGCTGTGCTGTCGTCACCAACGCGCCGCGGGCGAACGCCGTCACCATGCTCGCCGCGGCGAGCCTCGCCCACCGCCTGCCGACGCTCGTCATCGGCGAGGAGTGCGAGCGCCCGAAGCCCGACCCGCAGCCCTATCGGGAGGCGATGGGCAAGCTCGGCGTCACCCCGTCGGTCTGCGTCGCCTTCGAGGACTCGCGCTCAGGCCTGCGCGCCGCCCGAGCCGCCGGAGCCCATGTCTTCGGCCTCGCCACCAGCCTGACGCGCGCCGAGCTCATCGACGCCGGCGCGCACGACGTCATTTCGGATTTCACCGCGCCCGCGCTCTGGGCGCATCTCGATGCCTTGAAGGGCCGCCTCGCATGACCCGCACCATTGTCGAATCGAAGTCGAAGACCGTCATCATCGGCTTCGACCAGCCCTTCTGCGTCATCGGCGAGCGCATCAACCCCACCGGGCGCAAGAAGCTCGCTGCCGAGCTGGAGATGGGCGACTTCTCCACCGTCGAGGCCGACGCGCTCGAGCAGGTCGCCTGCGGCGCCACCATGCTCGACGTCAACTCCGGCGCCGTCTTCACCAACAAGATGGCCGAGGATCCGCGCTACGCCGACAACAACTTCGTCGAGCCGACGCTGATGCCCGAGCTCGTCAGCCGCATCCAGGCGCTGGTCGACGTGCCGCTCTGCATCGACAGCTCGGTGCCGGGCGCGCTCAAGGCCGGCCTCGAGGCCTGCAAGGGCCGGCCGCTCCTCAACTCGGTCACCGGCGAGGAGGAGCGCCTCGAGCTCGTCCTGCCGCTGGTGAAGAAGTACAACGTCCCCGTGGTCGCGATCTCCAACGATGACACCGGCATCTCCGAGGATCCGGACGTCCGCTTCGCCGTGGCGAAGAAGATCGTCGAGCGCGCCGCCGACTTCGGCATCCCGGCGCACGACATCGTGGTCGATCCGCTCGTCATGCCGGTCGGCGCCATGGCGACCGCCGGCCTGCAGGTCTTCGCGCTGGTCCGGCGGCTCCGCGACGAGCTCGGCGTCAACACCACCTGCGGCGCCTCCAACATCTCCTTCGGCCTGCCGAACCGGCACGGGATCAACGCCGCCTTCCTGCCGATGGCGATCGCCTCGGGGATGACCAGCGCGATCATGAACCCGGTCCGCCCGCAGGAGATGGAGGCGATCCGCGCCGCCAACCTGCTCATCAATGCCGACCCCTGGGGCGCCGCCTGGATCGCCGCGAACAAGGCACCCGTCGCCGAGGGCGAGGTCGAGGCCGGCGCCCGCGGCCGTCGCGAGGGCCGGCGGCGGCGAGGGTGAGCGCCCCCCTCCCCTGGCAGGAGACGCCGGACGGCGTCGAGCTCGCGGTGCGCCTGACCCCGCGCGGCGGGAGCGCGCGGATCGAGGGCGTCGCGGACTGGGACGGCCAGTCGGTCCTCAAGGTGCGCGTCGCCGCACCGGCGGTCGAGGGCGCCGCCAACGACGCGCTCACGGCCTTCCTCGCGAAGGCGCTCGGCCTCCCCCGCACATCGGTGACTCTCGCCGCCGGCGACCGCGCGCGCGTCAAGCGCCTGCGCCTCGCGGGCGACGGCCTCGCCGCCCGGCTGGCCGCCCTTGCCGGAACCCGCGACGAGGCGCCAGGCGACGCGCCGCAAGGTCGGGCGCGATGACCGACCCCCTCGTCATCTTCACCCCGTCCGGCATCCGCGGCCACGTCGCGCGCGGAACCACCGTGCTCGCCGCGGCGCGCGCGCTCGGGGTCGATCTCGACTCGGTCTGCGGCGGCCGCGGCATCTGCTCGAAGTGCCAGGTGACGCCCGCGTTCGGCGAGTTCCCCAAGCACGGCGTCACGGTCGCCGAGGACGCGCTCTCGCCGCGCAACGCCGTCGAGGAGCGCTACGACCGCATCCGCGGCCTCGCGCCCGGCCGCCGCCTCGGCTGCCAGGCGCAGATCCTCGCCGATGCCGTCATCGACGTGCCCCCCGAGAGCCAGGTTCACAAGCAGGTGGTGCGCAAGCGCGCCGAGGCCCGCGTCATCACCATGGACCCCGCCACCCGCCTCTACTACGTCGAGGTGGCCGAGCCCGACATGCACGAGCCCTCGGGCGACCTGCAGCGGCTGGAGCGCGCGCTCGCCGAGCAGTGGGGCATCCCCGACGCCAAGGGCGACCTGCGCACGCTGCAGATGCTGCAGCCGGCGCTGCGCAAGGGCGAGTGGAAGGTCACCGTCGCGGTCCACCGCGACGGGCCGGAGCCGCGCATCCTGCACGTCTGGCCCGGCTACTACGAGGGCGGGATCTGGGGCCTCGCCATCGACGTCGGCTCCACCACCATCGCCGGCCACCTGTGCGATCTCGCCACCGGCGAGGTCAAGGCGTCGGTCGGGCTGATGAACCCGCAGATCCGCTTCGGCGAGGATCTGATGAGCCGCGTCTCCTACGCCATGCTGAACCCCGGGGGCGCCGCCGAGCTGACGCGCGTCGTGCGCGACGCGCTGAACGCGCTCGCCGGCCAGGCGGCGGAGGAGGCCGGCATCGACCGGGCGCTGATCTTCGAGGCGGTGATCGTCGGCAACCCGATCATGCACCACCTCGTGCTCGGCATCGACCCGGTCGAGCTCGGCATGGCGCCGTTCGCGCTCGCTACCGCCGATGCGCTGCACCTCTGGGCCGAGGAGATCGAGCTTCGCCTGCACCCCGACGCGCGGCTCTACTTCCTGCCCTGCATCGCTGGCCATGTCGGCGCCGATGCCGCCGCCGTCGCCCTCTCCGAGAGCCCGCAGCTCTCCGACGCGCTGACCCTCGTCGTCGACGTCGGCACCAACGCCGAGATCCTGCTCGGCAACCGGACCCGCGTCCTCGCCTGCTCCTCGCCGACCGGCCCCGCCTTCGAGGGCGCGCAGATCTCGGCCGGCCAGCGCGCCGCGCCCGGCGCCATCGAGCGCGTCGAGATCGATCCGGTGACCAGGGAGCCGCGCTTTCGCGTCATCGGCATCGACGCCTGGTCGGACGACCCGGCCTTCCCGCCCGACACCCGCGTCACCGGCATCTGCGGCTCCGGCATCATCGAGGTGATCGCCGAGATGCGGCTCGCCGGCATCGTCGACGGCTCGGGCCTCATCGGCTCCGCCGAGCAGACCGGCACCCAGCGCTGCGTCCCCCAGGGCCGCACCCACGCCTATCGCCTGGCGGACGACATCCTCGTCACCCAGGGCGACGTGCGCGCGATCCAGCTCGCCAAGTCGGCGCTCTACGCCGGGGCGCGGCTGCTCATGGACGAGTTCGGCGTCGACGCCGTCGACCGCATCGTCCTCGCCGGCGCCTTCGGCGCGCACATCTCGCCGCGCCACGCGATGATCCTCGGCATGATCCCCGACTGCGACCTCGCCCGCGTCAGCGCCGCCGGCAACGCCGCCGGCACCGGCGCGCGCATCGCGCTGCTGAACGTCGCCGCCCGCCGCGAGGTCGAGGCGCTGGTCCGCGGCATCCACAAGGTCGAGACCGCGATCGAGCCGCGCTTTCAGGAGCACTTCGTCGCCGCGAACGCCATCCCGCACGCGACCGCCCCCTTCCCCCACCTCGGGCCCTTGCCCGCGGTGGCGTTCAACGCCGACGCCGGGCGCCGCCGGCGCCGCTGAGCGCAGAACCACGCCGCACCGCTGCCATGCGTCTCGCACCTTTCGCCCGGCCGCGTCCGCCCGTATCCTCGGGATCACTCGGAGGAGGCGATCCATGACCACCCACGTCGCACGCATCCGCACCGCCTTCGCGGTCGCGCTGCTCGCGGTGCTGCTCTCGGCCTGCGGCTACAACACCATCCCGACGCTGGAGGAGCAGGCCAAGGCGCGCTGGTCCGACGTCCAGAACAACTACCAGCGCCGTGCCGACCTGATCCCGAACCTCGTCGCCACCGTCCAGGGCTATGCCAAGCAGGAGAAGGACGTGCTGACCGCCGTCACCGAGGCCCGCGCCAAGGCGACGCAGATCACCATCTCGGCCAACGACCTTTCCGACCCGGCGAAGCTCAAGGCGTTCCAGGACGCGCAGAGCCAGCTCTCGGGCGCGCTCGGCCGGCTGCTCGCGGTCAGCGAGAACTATCCCGACCTCAAGTCGAACCAGAACTTCCTCGCGCTCCAGTCGCAGCTCGAGGGCACCGAGAACCGCATCGCCGTCGCCCGCCGCGACTACATCGAGGCGGTGCGCGCCTACAACACCAGCCTGCGCACGTTCCCGACCGTGCTCTGGGCCAACACCTTCTTCCGCTCCAGCAAGCCGATGGCCGAGTTCACCGCCACCGACGGCGCCGAGACGCCGCCGCAGGTGAAGTTCTGATGCGGTGACGACAATGCTCACCGGCGACCGCGCGCGCATCCGCCCCGGCGGGCTTCTCCTCGCCCTGGCGCTGGTCCTCGTCGCCACCGTCGCCGCGGCGCTGAGCTTTCCGCCGCTCACCGGCCGCGTCGTCGACCAGGCCGGGATCCTGTCGCCGGCGACGCGGACGGCGCTCGAGGCGAAGCTCGCCGACCTCGAGGCGAAGTCCGGCATCCAGCTCGAGGTCGCCACCGTGGCCTCGCTCGAGGGCCAGGAGATCGAGCCCTACGCCAACGCGCTCTTCCGCGCCTGGAAGCTCGGCGAGGCGGCGAAGAACAACGGCGTCCTGCTGCTGGTGGCGCCGAACGAGCGGCGGGTGCGGATCGAGGTCGGCTACGGGCTTGAGGGCACGCTGACCGACGCGCTCTCCAGCGTCATCATCACCAACGCGATCACGCCGCGGTTCAAGGCCGGCGACTTCGACGGCGGCGTCACCCGCGGCGTCGACGATGTCATCACCGTGCTGACGACCGACGCCTCGGAATGGGGGGCGCGGCCCGACCTCCGCCTCGACCGCGCGGCCGACGCCGGGCCGCCCGACTGGCTGCCGATCGTCATGTTCGTGGCCTTCGTGCTCCTGACCTTCCTCTCCTCCCGCTTCCGCCAGTCGACCGGCAACGTGCTCCTGCCGCCGGGCGGCCGACGCTGGGGCGGCTATCCCCCCGGGCGCTACGGCGGCGGCGGCAGCTGGGGCGGCGGCGGTGGCGGCTTCTCCGGCGGCGGCGGGTCGTCGGGCGGCGGCGGCGCGTCGGG
>JBDHSS010000127.1:0-8005 GCA_039808205.1 Paracoccaceae bacterium
GAGATCATGGCGCCGCACTCGATGACGCTGACCATGGTCGGCTCGTCGATCCTGTGGGTCGGCTGGTTCGGCTTCAACGCCGGCTCGGCGCTGACCGCGGGCGGGCTCGCCGGGCTCGCGATGATGAACACCTTCACCGCCACCGCCGGCGCCATCGTCGGCTGGTCGCTGCTCGAGGCGGTGCTGCGCGGCAAGGCGTCGATGCTCGGCGCCGCCTCGGGCATGGTCGCGGGCCTCGTCGCCGTCACCCCGGCCGCGGGCTTCATCGGGCCGGTCGGCGCGATCGTGCTCGGGCTGATCGCCTCGGCCTGCTGCTACTTCTTCGTCGGCGTGGTGAAGGAACGGTTCGGCTATGACGACAGCCTCGACGTCTTCGGCGTGCACGGCATCGGCGGCATCGTCGGCGCGCTCCTGACCGGCGTCTTCGCCTCGACAGCCCTCGGCGGCGTCGGCTACGCCGAGGGCGTGACCATGGGCGCCCAGGTCGTCACCCAGGCGAAGGCGATCTCGGTCACGGTCCTCTGGTGCGGCGTGGCGTCCCTGGTCCTCTACAAGCTCGTCGACACGCTCGTCGGCCTCCGGGTCGCGCCGGAGATCGAGCGCGAGGGGCTCGATCTGGCGGAACACGGCGAACGGGCATACGTCTACTGACCTGGGGAGGGGCGCGGGTTCACCGCGCCCCTCGCGCCGCGGCGGGCGGATCCGTCGCTTGAGGTCGAGAAAGGGTCCGGCGATGAAGCTCGTCATTGCGGTCATCAAGCCGTTCAAGCTCGAGGAGGTACGCGACGCGATCACCGCCGCGGGGGTCCGCGGGCTGATGGTGTCGGAGGTGCGCGGCTATGGCCGGCAGTCCGGCCACACCGAGATCTACCGCGGCGCCGAGTATCAGGTGAACTTCGTGCCCAAGGTCCGGCTCGAGATCGTCGTGCCCGACGCCGCCCTCGCCGACGTGGTCGACGCCATCGAGCGCACCGCCCGCACCGGCAAGATCGGCGACGGCAAGGTCTTCGTTCTCGACGTCGAGGAGTCGCTGCGCATCCGCACCGGCGAGACCGGCGACGACGCGTTGTGAGCCTTCGGCCGGCGCCTCCGGTGAGGTGGACGCCATTTACTCGGCTGCACCGTTGCCGACGAGCCGCCGCTCGCGGGGGCGCGCTTCGGCGTCGGCGCGAACCAGAACGCCGCAAGGGGCATTAACCTCGCTAACCTTCGGCCGTCAGCCCAAGAGCCGGTGCATGGATCGTGCATGGAATGTGCATGGGTTGTACGTCGAGCATTTGTGGATTAACCTCTGTTACGACTGAACTTTCTTCTCCGGAGAACGTCTCGTGTCGGCCGGGCGCCCGTCCCCCTTGCGCGCCGGTCGGCGCTCTCCTATAAGCCGCGCTTCACATCCGCAGCGGCCGGCCGATCAGGGCTGCCGAGTCGCTGTCAGCACGCGTCCTCGCGCAAAGGAGACCGAAATGCCCAAGATGAAGACCAAGTCGAGCGCCAAGAAGCGCTTCAAGGTGACGGCCACCGGCCGCATCGTTACTGCCCAGGCCGGCAAGCGGCACGGGATGATCAAGCGTTCGACCAAGTTCATCCGCCAGGCCCGCGGCACCACGATCCTCTCCGCTCCGGACGAGAAGATCGTGAAGTCGTACATGCCCTACGCCCGCTAGGAGGCCCGACAGATGTCCCGAGTAAAAGGCGGCGTCACCAGCCACGCCCGTCACCGCAAGATCGTCAAGCAGGCCGCCGGCTATTACGGCGCCCGCTCCACCAACTATCGCACTGCCAAGCAGGCCGTCGACAAGGCGCTGCAATACGCGACCCGCGACCGCAAGACCCGCAAGCGCAACTTCCGCGCGCTGTGGATCCAGCGGATCAACGCCGCGGTGCGCGAGTACGACGCGACGCTCACCTACTCGCGGCTGATCGACGGCCTGACCAAGGCCGGGATCGAGGTCGACCGCAAGGTGCTCGCCGACCTCGCCGTGCACGAGCCGGCCGCCTTCAACTCGATCGTCGACCAGGCGCGCTCCGCCCTCGCCTGACCGGCCGCCGACCCTCGTCCGAAGCACATGGCAGGGGCTCGCCCGCGAGGGCGGGCCGCTTTCGTCTTGGCGCTCTCTTTCACGCCGACGTGATTCGTGGTACTTCTCGATCATTGGAGAAGCAAGACCCCGATCGAAAGCAGTCCATTCACAGCGGCTGAGGCCAGGCTATCTTGCGAATTCGGCTCGTCAGTTTGGGCAAGAGCCTCGGACTGGTACGGTCGTACACGACTGATCTTGCAATAATCCTGGCATTCTTCGTCGTCGGCTATCTGGCGGTCTCGCATCTGCTGAGAGACTCGATCGTCCTCGAGATTTCGAGTGTTCCGAAGCCGCTGGAGGAGATGGGCTACACCGGACAGATCGTCTCCTACAAGCTGTGGGACGCGGCGCTGTTCATCAACGACGAGGCGTCCACCGTTAAGGGGCGCAAGTCGATTCTCGCCGACATCGGCGAGCCCGACATCGTGGCGCCGGGAATCGGCATCTCGCTGAACGACGTCGTGCGCATGGTGCGCGATCTCTTCGGAATCAGCGAGACGAAGGTGGGGGCGGCCTTCGTCTGCGGCGACGCACAATGCAAGCTCGAGGCGATGGACCTGCACATTCAGGTCATCACCGCCGGCCGCCTGACCTCGACGACGGTCGGCGCGCTCGGAACACTCAGGACGCAGGAAGACTTCGACCGGTACTTCGACCGCGCCGCGATCGCGCTGATCCGGCTGATCGACCCCTACGTGGTGGCCTCCTTCCTCTACGGCGCGGACTTCGGCAGCCCGAGCCCACGCGCGGCCCAGCTCGCGAATGCGCTGCTCGACCCGTCGCGCCGCATCGACGAGACCAGGACCGAGGCGGAGGCGATGCGGATCCTGCGCGCGGGCGGCGAGCAGAGCCCGTGGGCCGCGAACCTGCTCGGCGTGATCGAGCTCGACCAGCGCGCGCGTCCAGCGCGCGCCCGCCACTGGTTCGAGAAGGCCCTCGATCTCGCGGCATTCAACAAGACTGCGCAGGTCGCCGGGTTTCTCTCCAACGAGGGCGTGGCTCTCGACAGGCTCGGCTATCGCGACGAGGCCTTCGCGAAGTTGCGCGCGGCGATCCGGGCCGATCCCGCTTGGCCGGTGCCCTATCGCAACCTCGGAAACCTGCTGATGGCGGAAGACCCCGAGGCCGCGCGGAAATACTACGCCTATGCCGTCGCGGTCGATCCGGGCTTCGCCGAGGGCTACACCGCCTGGGCTGCCAGCCTGCTGCCGCGCTCCACCGCCAAAGGCGTGCTGCTTTCGCAGCAGGAGAGGACAGATCTCGGCCGCGCCTGCGATCTCTACGCGCAGGCGACAAAGGCCGACCCGACGCTGATCCGCGCCCATCTCGGCCTCGCGAAGTGCCGGGCCGGTCTGCAATCGCCCGGGGAGGCCCGTCAGGCGTTCGCGGAGGCGCAGTCGGTCGCGCCGCGCGACGCGTCCGTCCTGGTCGCCTGGGCCAACTTCGAATGGGGTCAGGACGAGCGCGAGGTTGCCTTCGAGAAGCTCCAGGAGGCCGCGCTCTTGGATCCGCGCGATCCCGACACCTTCACGACCTGGGGTTCGTATGCGAGCACGATCGGCGACCAGTCGACGGCCGACAAGATGTATTCCCGAGCCGTGCGCCTGCGCCCCTACACCGCGGAGGCGCTGCTGAAATGGGGGGCGACCCTCGAGGACGCGGGCCACGACCGGCGGGCCATGCTGCGCTACCGTGCGGCAGCGGACCGGTATCCGGAAGACGCGCGCTCGTGGGTGGCCATGGCACGGATCTCGCTGCGGGAGGCGGACCGCGCGCTGCAGGAGGGAAACCGCGCGCTGCAGGAGAGGAACCACGCACTGGCCCGAACCCTCTACGGTGCTGCCATCCGCAACGACGCGGAAGCGCCGCGAAGAAAGTTGGATCGGCTGCGCGATATCTGGCGGGACGGTTTCGACGACGTGGCCAAGGCAGAGTTCGAGCGAATGATCGCCGACAATCCCGACGATCGGACGCTGCCGACCGCGCTGGCCGCGCTGTTGTGGGACGACGATCGCCAGGAGGAGGCGCTCGAGCGATACGCGGCGGCGGCGTCCATTCGGTTCGGCGCGGAAGACCGCGAGCCGGAAGGCGCCGATCTTGGTGGCGAGAGGGCGGGCACTGAGGCCGGCGACGGTCAGAAGGATGCGCTGCTCGAATTCGCGCAGCACGCGCTGGACGCGAACAGCCGCCGCGACGAGGCGATGGAGGCGCTTGCCGCCGCCGCGGACCTCGATCCCGAGGACGCCGACACGCGGATGCGACTGGCCAATGCTCTCGCGGATGCGGGCGAGATCCGTGCCGCATTGCGCGGGAACGCCACCGCCCTGCAGATCGCGCCGGAGGAGCCGATGAACTGGCAATGGCGGGCCGACCTGCAATGGCGGCGCGGGCAGCGCGAGGAGGCGCTGCGCGGATATGCCAACGTTGTGGTCCTCGATGGTTCCGCCGACGCCGTGCGGGGCTGGATCGATCACCTGTGGCAGGCGGGCCAGCGCGATCGGGCACGGGCGGCGGCCGAGAACGCCGTGGCCCTGCACCCGAGCGACGCGTGGCCGCACAGCCAGCTTGCTTGGATCCTGTTCGAGACTGGCCAGATCGAGCGGTCGCTGGACGAGGCCACGCTGGCTACGAAGATCGTCGCGAGCGACTCGGGGGCGAGCCTGACGCGGGCGGAACTCCTGTGGCGTCATCGCCAGTTCGACGCGGCGCTTGCCGAATTCGCGCGCGCCGCCGAGATCGACTCGGAGGCACGGCTCGCGCTCGCCGATCGCCTGTGGCTGAGCGGCGAAGCCACTGAGGCCATCCAGCAGTATGCGGCCTACGTCAATGACGCGGTCGAGATGGGCGACGCGTGGTCGGCCTACTGGCTGGCCGATGACCTTGCCAGCTCCGCGGATGGATGCAGGAGGGCGGCCGCCATCGAAGGTTCGGGGTTGGTTTCCGTTTGGGCATACGTGGCGCCCTACGTGGCCGAGCGCTGTGCCGAGCTTGTGCTCGTAGCAGGTGGGCCGCGGTAGGCGCGGATCGGCGTTGCTCGCCGGCCGAGTGAGCCGCAGCGCGCGGCGCTGACACCCGTTCACCGCGCGACGAACTTCCCGATTGCGAAGCGGCGGGGCGCGTGCCAGCCTTTCCGCGAGACGCATTGGAGAGGTCCATGGCACCCAGTCCGCAGACGCCGGGCGTCGTCGCCGGGCGGCTGAGCCCGGAGGCGCTTCGGGAGAACTTTGCCGACATCGCGCCGGCCTTCACGCCGCACGAGGCGCTGGTCGCTGCCGACCGCTGCTATTTCTGCTACGACGCGCCCTGCACCGCGGCCTGCCCGACCGCGATCGACGTGCCGCTGTTCATCCGCCAGATCCAGGCCGGCCAGCCGGAGGCGGCGGCGCGCACCATCTTCGCGCAGAACATCCTCGGGGGGATGTGCGCGCGGGTCTGCCCGACCGAGACGCTCTGCGAGGAGGCGTGCGTGCGCGAGGCCGCCGAGGGGCGCCCGGTGGAGATCGGCCGGCTGCAGCGCCATGCCACCGACGCGCTGATGGCCACGGGGCGGCAGCCGTTCGCCCGCGCCGCCGCCACGGGCAAGCGCGTGGCCGTGGTCGGTGCCGGCCCGGCGGGGCTCGCCTGCGCGCACCGGCTGGCGATGCTCGGCCACGACGTGGTGCTCTTTGACGCGCGCGCGAAGCTCGGCGGGCTGAACGAGTTCGGCATCGCCGCCTACAAGACCGTCGGCGGCTTCGCCCAGGCGGAGGTCGAGTGGCTGCTCGGCATCGGCGGCATCGAGCTCCGGCCCGGCCAGCGCCTCGGCGCGGAGATCACGCTCGATGCGCTCAGGCGCGACCACGACGCGGTCTTTCTCGGCGTGGGCCTTGTCGGCGTCCGGGCGCTCGGACTTGCCGCCGCCGGCGCGGTCGTGCGCCCGGCGGTCGAGTTCATCGCCGAGGTGCGGCAGGACGAGCTCGCGCAGGTGCCTGTCGGCCGGCGGGTCGTGGTGATCGGTGGCGGCATGACCGCGATCGATGCCGGCGTGCAGGCGAAGAAGCTCGGCGCCGAGGAGGTGACGATCGCCTACCGCCGCGACCGGGCGGCGATGTCCGCGAGCGGCTACGAGCAGGAGCTTGCGGCCACGCACGGCGTGCGCATCCTGACCGAGGCGACGCCAGTGGCGGTGCGGCCGAACGGGGCCGGCGGCGTGGTCGAGTTCGCCCGTCCGGACGGCGAGCGGCTGGCGATCGCGGCCGACGAGGTGCTGACCGCGATCGGTCAGACGCTCGGGCCGGTGCCCGAGGGGCTGCGGCTCGACGGCGGCAAGATCGCCGTCGACGGGCCCGGCCGCACCAGCCTGCCGGGGGTCTGGGCCGGCGGCGACTGCGCCGCGGGCGGCAATGACCTGACGGTGACGGCGGTGGCCGAAGGCCGCGACGCCGCCCTCGACATCCACGCGGTGCTGAGCGATGTGCGGCGGGCACCACTCTAGCGCCGGCACCGCCGGCTTCGGGCCGCGCAGTTGTGGCGCCGCGGTCGAGCGGCTAGCGTCGGGCATCGGTGCCGGAGGGGATGGGCGTGCTGGAAGCCGGGCTTCACGCGGTGGTCGACTTCGTCGCTGCCCATCGCGCCTGGGCGCCGCTGATCGCCTTCGCGCTTGCCTTTCTCGAGACGCTCGCCTTCGTCTCGCTGCTGGTGCCCTCGACGGTGCTGCTCGCCGGCGTCGGCGGGCTGGTGGCGGCGGGCGCGCTCGACCTGCTGCCGATCTGGATCGGCGCCTCGGCGGGCGCGCTCGTCGGCTCGACGCTCTCCTATCTCCTCGGACGACGCTACGGCCCGAGCGTGCTGGCGGTCTGGCCGCTCAGCCGCGATCCCGACCTGGTCGAGCGCGGCCGCCAGTCGTTCGCGCGCTGGGGCAGCCCGGCGGTGCTCATCGCGCACTTCTTCGGGCCGCTGCGCTCGGTCGCCTTCCTGCTCGCCGGCGCCTCGGCGATGCGGCTCCTGACCTTCCAGGCCGTCAACGTGCCGGGCGCCATGGCCTGGGCCTATCTCACGCCGCTGTCGGGCGAGATCGGCGGCGCGCTCATCGGCACGCTCTGGCGCGCGGTCTTCGGCGGCGCCTGAGCGGGCTCGGCAGACGGGGCGAACTCAAGGGAGAGCGGAATGGCTGACTTGCGCACGGACTTCGTCGGCATCCGGTCGCCGAACCCGTTCTGGCTGGCCTCGGCGCCGCCGACCGACAAGGAATACAACGTCCGCCGCGCCTTTGCGGCCGGCTGGGGCGGTGTGGTCTGGAAGACGCTGGGGCTCGATCCGCACATCGTCAATGTGAACGGCCCACGCTACGGCGCGATCTGGGGGGCGGACCGGCGGCTGCTCGGGCTCAACAACATCGAGCTCATCACCGACCGGCCGCTCGAGGTGAACCTGCGCGAGATCAAGGCGGTGAAGCGCGACTGGCCCGACCGGGCGCTCGTGGTGTCGCTGATGGTGCCCTGCGACGAGGCGTCGTGGCGCACGATCCTGCCGCTCGTCGAGGAGACCGGCGCCGACGGGGTGGAGCTCAACTTCGGCTGCCCGCACGGGATGAGCGAGCGCGGCATGGGCTCGGCGGTGGGACAGGTGCCGGAATACATCGAGATGGTGGCGCGCTGGTGCAAGGCGGCGACGCGGATGCCGGTGATCGTCAAGCTGACGCCCAACATCACTGACATCCGCCGCCCCGCGCGCGCGGCCCGGGCGGGCGGGGCGGACGCGGTGTCGCTCATCAACACGGTGAGTTCGATCACCGGCGTCGACCTCGACAGCTTCAGCCCCTTGCCGTCGATCGACGGCAAGGGCTCGCACGGCGGCTACTGCGGCCCGGCGGTGAAGCCGATCGCGCTCAACATGGTGGCCGAGATCGCCCGCGACCCGGAGACCGCCGGGCTGCCGATCTCCG
This sequence comes from Paracoccaceae bacterium, assembly GCA_039808205.1. Lineage (GTDB taxonomy): Bacteria > Pseudomonadota > Alphaproteobacteria > Rhodobacterales > Rhodobacteraceae > Amaricoccus. Next base: position 8,005 of record JBDHSS010000127.1, read on the forward strand.
G
>JBDHSS010000128.1:0-8001 GCA_039808205.1 Paracoccaceae bacterium
GTCTGGTTCCAGAGCTCGTCCATCGCCTCCTTGCCCGAGCCCGAGACCGACTGGTAGGTGGCGACGACGACGCGCTTCACCCTCGCGCGGTCGTGGAGCGGCTTCAGCGCGACGACCATCTGCGCCGTCGAGCAGTTCGGGTTGGCGATGATGTTCTTCCTCGCGTAGCCCTCGATCGCGTCCGGGTTCACTTCGGGCACGATCAGCGGCACCTCGGGGTCGTAGCGGTAGAGCGAGGAGTTGTCGATGACGACGCAGCCGGCCCTGGCGGCGATCGGCGCGTACTTCTTCGTCGCATCCGAGCCGATCGCGAAGAGCGCGATGTCCCAGCCAGCGAAGTCGAAGCCCTCGAGGTCGAGCGTCTTCAGCGTCTTGTCGCCGTAGGAGCATTCGGTTCCGAGGCTTTTCCTCGAGGCGAGTGCCACCACCTCGTCGGCAGGAAACTCCCGCTCGGCGAGGATGTTCAGCATTTCCCGGCCCACGTTGCCCGTGGCGCCGACGACGGCGACGCGATAACCCATTGCCTTGCTCCGGAAGGTCAGCGGTCGCGTGTCTGGCGCAGCCGGCGGCGAAAGGCAACCGCAAACCGAAGGGCGCCCGCCGCGCTCCGGCGGGCGCCGGCGCCGGTCACTCGGGCATCGTCTCGCCGGAGCCGCCGAACTCGGCGGGAAAGTCCCGGAGCTTCGGCAGGCCGTCCTTCATCGGCAGCACCGTCTCGGCGTAGTTGACGTGCACCATCGGCTGGAACGCCACGGTCGGGATCGTCGCGGCATAGACGTCGACGAGCCCGAGGCCCGGATGGTCGGTCAGCACGTGGCCGCCGCAGACGGTGCAGAACTTGCGGTCCGAGGTCTCGGTCTTGGCGAAATGGCCGAGCTTGTCGGCGCCCCTCGTCACGCGCACGGCCCCGGGCTTCCACAGGGTGAAGGCGTTGACCGGGCCCGCCGACCACGACCGGCACGAGGCGCAATGGCAGTAGCCCATGGCCTCCGGCGCCCCGGTGACCTCGACCGCGACGGCACCACAGAAGCAGCTGCCCTGATGGGTGTCAGGCATGTTCGGTTCTCCAGCTCGAGGGAAAGGGGGGACGATGGTCTCCCCGGAACGCGCGGGCACGGCGATCGTGGGCGAGAGCCTACGCGCTCGCCGGCAGGCGTCAAGCTCGTGGCTGCAGGCCGAGACCCACAATGCCACCGTTGAAACAGGTCGGCGACAAACGACGGCGAACCGGCTCCGAGACGTTCGGCGGCAGGCGGGAGGGTGCCGCATGCACTTCGCGGATTTGGGGTACACAAATCCGCGCGCGCCTGCCTCGTCTTATGATCTTTTCCAGCCCCTGATGGGGCCGTTGCCAGCGATGGCCATCGCCGGCAACGGCGGAGGATGGACCATCGCCTGCCTCGCAGCTACCTCGGCAGGGCGTAGGCGACCACCTCGTCGCTGACCCGCGGCGACAGGATCGAGTTGCCGCCGGCGACGAAGACCACGTATTGCCGCCCCTGATAGCTGTAGACCGCCGGCAGCGCGACGGCGGGGGCGGCGACCGGCGCCTTCCACAGCACCTCGCCGGTCCTGAGGTCAAGCGCGCGCACCCGGCTGTCCATCGAGGCGCCGGCGAAGATCAGCCCGCTCGCGGTGATGACCGGGCCGCCGATCGTCACCGAGCCCCAGGACTCGGGCATGTAGAAGCCCCACTTCTGCACCTGTCCGAACGGCACGTCCCAGAGCCTCTCGCCGGTCTTGAGGTCATAGGCGGCGAGCGTGCCGTAGGGTGGCTTCCAGCACGGCATCCCGATCGGGTTCAGGAAGGTCGTGAGCTGCAGCCCGTAGGGCGTGCCTCGCATCGGCGAGAAGCCCCCGGTCTCGCCGCCGCGCGCCGCGGCGTCGTCGTACTGGTCGCGCGGGATCAGCCGGTAGATCTGCACCACGCTCGAGGAGTTCACCACGTAGATGCCGCTTCGCGGGTCGACGGCGCCGCCGCCCCACTCGGTGCCGCCGACGGTGGCGGGATAGGTGATCGAGCCCTTGACGCTCGGCGGGGTGAACGACCCCTCGTCGCGGAGCTTGGCCGCCGTCCGCGTGCAGTAGCCGCCGCTCAGCCAGTCGGCGAGCGGGAAGACGCCGGGCCAGCGGTCGGGGACGACGCGCGCCGGCCGGTCGACGAAGGGCTGGGTCGCCGCCGACAGCTCGCCGGGCACGTCGGTCTGCGGCACCGGGCGCTCCTCGATCGGATAGATCGGCTCGCCGGTCTCGCGGTTCAGCACGTAGAGAAAGCCCTGCTTCGAGCTCTGCACCAGCGCCGGCACCTGCGCGCCGTCCTTGTCGATGTCGACGAGCGTCGGCGCGGCGTCGGTGTCGAGATCCCAGAGGTCGTGGTGCACGAGCTGCCGCGACCAGACGAGGCGCCCGGTCTCGGTGTCGAGCGCCGTCACCGAGGTGACGATCGGCAGATCGAGCGGCACCGCCGCCTGGTAGAAGTTCGGGCTCGGCGACGACACCGGGATGTAGAGCAGGTGCCGCTGCGGATCGACCGACATGGACGCCCAGACGTTGGCGGTGCCGGTCCGCGCCAGCACGTCCTTGGGCAGCACGTCGAAGGTCCAGTCGACGGCTCCGGTGCGCGCGTCGAGCGCATAGACCGACCCGGGGCTGTCCACCGCCTCGGCCCAGTCCTTGCCCGCCCAGCCGACGAAGAGCTTGTCGCCGAAGACCGTCGGCGGCTGCAGCAGCGACAGCGGCCACTTCGCGTGGCTCGTGTTGAAGCTGTTGAAGTCGAGCACGCCCGCGGTGCCGAAGTCGGCGCACGGCTTGCCGGTGTCGGCGTCGACGGCGTGCAGCTTTGCGTCCATGGTGCCGAGATAGATCCGCTTCTGGCACGGCAGCCCGGCCACGGGCGTCTCGGCGGCCCAGTAGGCCACGCCGCGGTTCTTCAGGTCGGGCTGGGTCAGCGCCTCGAGCACCGCGTGGCTGTCGTAGCTCCACTTGAGCTTGCCGGTGTCGGGCTCGAGCGCAAGGATCCGGTAGAACGGCGTGCCGAGATAGAGCGTGTCGTTGGCGAAGAGCGGCGTCGCCGACCAGACCGTCGGCGGCACGACGCCGCCCGCGGTCGCCGGCCCGTGCATCCGCGTCGGCCGATGCACGCCGTCGGACACGTCGCCGGTGTGAACCTTCCAGACCATCGTCAGGTCGCCGACGTTCTCCGGCGTGATCTCGGTCAATGGCGAGAACTTCTGCGCCATCAGGTCGCCGTTGAAGGTCTGCCAGGTGCCCTCCCCCGCCGCCGCCGGCGCGGCGAGAGCGAGGAGCACGGCGGCGAGGCGGGCGGATCGGGTCATGGGCGTGCTCCTTTAGAAGCTCGGACGGCGGGTCAGCACGCGCAGCAGCCAGCCGACCAGGCAGACGGCCATCAGGGCGACGAGGAGCTGGCTCTCGAGCAGGCAGCCCGCCAGCGCGGTGCCGAGAATGCCGATCAGCGAGCCGATGAGCAGGAAGGCGTTGAGCCCGCGCGGCGCCGCGGTGCCGGCCAGGACCAGCCCGGCGACGAAGAGGACCGCCGTCGCCGCGACCGAGACCGCCGCACCGATCGTCCAAGCCGTCGCGCTCGTCGGCGCGAGAAGCTGCGTCGGCATCAGGAAGCCCCAGATCGCGACCAGAAGGCCGAGCCCCGCCCCGAGCGCCATCAGCAAGCCGCCGTCGTGCCGCATCGCCACCTCCCGCCTTGCCTGCCCCCCTCCGGGCTAGCACGTCCGCGGGGCGCCTGTCATCACATCCCGCGCGGCAGGTGCCGGAGCGTCAGAAGCCCGATGCCGCCGAGAAGTGCCGCCAGTGCCGCGAAGGCCGCGGCATAGCCACCGAGCGAGAACAGAAAGTAATAGACGAGCGGCGGCAAAAGTTCCGAAGCGTCGAGATAGGTGCGGTAGACCGCGGTCATCTGCGGTCGCTCGTGGATCCTGACCGCGCGCAGGAACGGCACCGGCCCGAGCCCGTCGATGACCGCGACGAAGAACGCCGCCGCCACCATCGCGCCGCCCGCGACCACCGGTGCCCGCAGGCTAGCGCCGCCGGCGACGAGCACCAGCGCCGCCGCGGCGAGCAGCGCCGCGCCGAGGATCCGGCGGAGCGAGAAGCGGTCGACGACGCGCCGCGCGACCAGGTTGTTGAGGAGCATGAGGTTGCCCGCCGCCGCCACCAGCCCGCCCACCTCGGGCCCGAGTCCGCCCTCGACGAGCAGGATCGGCACGTAGACGAGAAAGGTCATCCAGAACGCCGAGCGCGCGAACGCGATCGACCACGCCAGCCGGAGCCGCGGCTGCGCGACGAAGCGCCGCACGCCCGCGAGCGGGCTGACCGTCGGCACTGGCGACCGCGGCGTCGCGCCGCGAATAGGGCCGCCCTCGCGCAGCCGCAGCCGCCAGAAGACCGCGGCCAGGAGCGTGATCGCCGTCAGGCTGACCGTCGCCGGCCCCCAGAGCCCGATCTGCTCCATCAGCAGCACGCCGACGAAGGGTGCCACTCCCCAGGCGAGCGTCGACACCCCGAGCCGCAGCGGCTCGGACCGGCTGAGCTCGCGCTTGCCAATGTTGTCCATGATATAGAGGCTGAGCGTCACGTTGAGCATCGCAGCCCCCATCGTCCGGCACACCATCCCGAGCACCAGCGCCGGCGGCGCGTCGAGCGCCAGCAGCACCGCGAAGAGCCCGAGCAGCACGCAGCCGAGCGTGTAGGTCCAGCGCCGGCCGATGCGGCGGACGACGAGCGGGATCGCGAAGGAGAAGCCGATCGCCAGCACCGCGACCGAGGTATAGGCGAGGCTCACCGCCTGCTTGCTGCCGAGGAGCGCGAAGGCGGTCAGCGGCAGCACGGTGACGAGCGTCGCCCGCGTCACCGACTCGAGGAAGTAGAGCAGGCTGAAGGTCCAGGCGCCGGCCGGGGCCGCCGCGGTGCTCATCGGGAGCGGATGCCGGACGTGGGTCGCCATCGCTGCCGGTCAGGAGCCCGGGAACCAGCAGCTCCGCGGCACCCGGAACGCCGCCACGTCGCCGGTGACGTAGCCCTCGGCCGGCCGCCAGCGCGCGACCTCGACGCCGGGCGAACCGCCCGGACGGCAGGCGGGCGGCTCGCCGCGGCTCACGTAGAGCACCTCGCCGGGGCCGGGCGGCAGCGGCCGCTTCTGCGCGTAGTGGTGCGGCGGAAAGCCGTTGACCGGCTCGGCATAGATCGCGAGCCCGCTGTCGCGGAGGGTGTAGAAGAAATCGGCCAGCATCGCCCGGTTGCCGCTGACCAGCGTGTCGAGCCCTTGCGCCTTGGCGACCGCCGCCGCGTGCCGGCTGAGCGCGGCCTGACCGACGTAGCGGTGCAGCACCAGGTTGCCCGAGCCGATCCGCCAGCTGTCGGCGAAGAGCGACGCGACCGGCAGCGCCACGACGACCGCGAGGTTGATCGCGAAGGCCGCAACGAGCCACCGCCGCCGCGGCGCCAGCACCGTGGCGGCCAGCACCAGCGCGGCGAGATGCGCGGTCGCCGCCCAGTTGGCATTGGCCCCGGAGATCGCCGACTGCACCGTGACGACGAGGAAGATCGGCAGCGACATCGCCGCGAGATAGCGCACCCGCGCGTCGCCGAGGCGGCGGAGGCCTGCCAGATAGGCGCCGAAGAACACCGGCCCGGCGACGGCGAACTGCCCGGCGACAAACGCCGCGAGCCCCGCGAGGTCGAGCCGGCCGTGCGCCCAGTCGGCATTGTCGGCGGTGTGGTGCAGCGTGGCGAAGCCGTTCGTCGCGTTCCAGACAAGGTTGGGCGCGACCACGACCGCCGCGACCACCGCCGCGATCAGGGCATCGCGCCAGGCGATCCGCGCCCGCGGCGACGCGACGGCGGCGATCGCCGCCGTCAGCGGGAAGTAGATCATCGCGTACTTGGCCAGCAGCCCGACGCCCACCGCCGCGCCGAGCGCCAGCGCCCAGCCCGCCGAGCGCCGCTCGCCGAGTGCCAACTGCGCGCGGAGCGCGACGGCGAAGGCGAGGAGCAGCGGCGTGTCGGTGGAGACGACGAGACTGCCGAGCGTCACCGCCGGCAGCGTGACGAAGCCGGCACCGGCGACAGCGCCCACCCGCGCGCCCCAGAGCCGCCGGGCGACGAAGGCCGTGACAACGGCGGTCGCCGCATGCACGAGCGGCAGCAGCACGCGGATCCAGAACGTCCCGTCGCCGCCGATCGAGGTGGAGAGCCGCAGGAGCCAGCCGATCAGCGGCGGCTTGGAGTAGTAGCCCCAGGCGAGCTCCTGCCCCCAGAACCAGTATTGCGCATCGTCGACGAAGAGATCGGCGCGGTCGAACGGCAGGAGCGCCACGCGCCACAGCGTGACGCCGGCGATCGTCGCGAGCGCGAGCCGGAAGGCGCGCGCGTCACTCCGCGCGTCGGGTGCCATGGATCAGCCAGAGATTGCGGGCGTAGACCACGAGGCCCATCCCCTGCCCGAGCATGAACACCGGATCGCGGCGGTAGATCGCATAGGTCAGGAGCACGATGCCGCCCGCCAGCGAGAAGTACCAGAACGTCACCGGCATGACCGAGGCGCGCGCCCGCTCCGACATGATCCACTGGATCAGGAAGCGCATCGAGAACAGCGCCTGCCCGAGAAAGCCGATCATCACCCACCAGAACTCTCCCCAGTGGTCGACCCGGAAGACGTGGAAGATCGTCTCCATCGCTCAGCCCTCCGCGCGCCGGACCTCGACGCCGCGCGCCTTGCGCCGGCGCCGGATCAGCCACATGACCCCCAGGAGGTCGGGAATGCCGACGATGGCGCGGCCGAGGTTGGCGTAGTTCGATCGCCCGGCATGGCGCGGCGCGTGCGCCACGTCGACGAGCAGCGTCTGCCAGCCGTCGCGCGCGACCAGCGCCGGCAGGTAGCGGTGCATGTGGTCGAAATAGGGCAGCGCCAGGAACACGTCGCGCCGGAGGAGCTTGAGGCCGCAGCCGGTGTCGCGCGTGCCGTCGTGAAGAAGCGCCTCGCGCAGCCGGTTGGCCCAGCGCGACGCCAGCCGCTTCGAGAGCGTGTCCTGCCGGCCGACGCGCTGGCCCGCGACCATGCCGACGCCGGCGGGAAACTCGGTGCCGTCGAGGCGGGCCACGAGCTTCGCGATCTCGGCCGGCGGGTTCTGCCCGTCGCCGTCGAGGGTGCAGATCGCCCGGCCGCGCGCGAGGTCGACCCCGGTCGCGATCGCCGCCGACTGGCCGGCGCTCTGGGGATGCTGGAGGAGCCGCACCATGCCGAGCTCGCGGCCGAGCGCCAAGACCCGCGCTGCGGTGTCGTCGGTCGAGCCGTCGTCGACGAAGATGATCTCGAACGGGCCGAACCCAGCGCAGGCGTCCGCGATGCCGCGCCCGACGAAGTCGACGTTCTCGGCCTCGTTCTTCAAGGGAACGACGACGGACAGCCACGGTGCGGCAGGATCGTCCGAGCTCGACGTCATCTAACCCCGCACCTCCACCTCCCGACGGCCGGAGATGTGCCGGGCCGGTCCGGGCTTGGGTAAACCGCCGATCCATGGGGGTCAAGCAAGCGGCTCTGGCGGCCCGCCGTGCCCGAAAACGGATGGTCGGAGTGAGAGGATTCGAACCTCCGGCCCCCTGCTCCCGAAGCAGGTGCGCTACCAGGCTGCGCTACACTCCGACTGGCGCGGTCTTTAATGCCGTTGCAACGGGAGCGCAACGGCATTCCTGAGGGCGCGAAATACGCGGATGTCTGTCAGCGCGACGCTGCCGCCGGTGACGGATTTGGCGTTGACAAATCCGTCCGCATCCGACCCCCGAGGGCGGATGCGCTGCCACGTATCCGCCAGGTCGGACACGGACGGATTGGCGCCGTCGGCGACACGCGACGCCCCTTGCCCTCCGCGCATCCTGCGCTTCAGGCAACGGCCCGGCGAACGCAGTGCGTTCGCCTGTCGGGCCGGGACTCGCGGGCCAGCGGCCCGCTTCGGTCGCTCAGCGTAGCCG
>JBDHSS010000129.1:0-7961 GCA_039808205.1 Paracoccaceae bacterium
TGCGGCGCCTCGGGCTCCGCTGCGGCGGTGGCAGCCGTTGCAGCGGCGGCGGGCTGCGCGCGGCGCTTCGGGCGCGTGCCCTGCACGGCCTGGTAGCCGAGCCCCTGCATCAGCCGGGCGAACTGCTCGAGCGAGAGCCCGGTGATCGACAGCATCTCCGGCGCCGCCTCGAAGCCGGTGCGGGCGTCGAGGCTGCGCAGGAGGTCGGCGAGCCGCTCCAGCATGTCGATGCGGATCGCGCGCTCGCCGGCGAGCCGGTAGCCGGCGCGCGGGTAGTAGCCGGCGGGCGCGTCCTTGATCGCGGCGACGGTGACGAGGCCGGGCGGCGGCGCCTCGGGAAAGACGTCGAGCCCCTGCGCGAGCGACCAGAGCACCAGCCGGAGCCGGGTCGGCGCGGGCTTCAGGAGCAGCGGCAGGAACACCGTGTGCTGGCCGAAGCGCACCCCGTGACGGCGCAGGCCCGCGCGGCTCTCCTGGTCGAGGCCCTTCACCTCGTCGGCGATCTCGTTTCGCGGCAGGATGCCGAGCGCCTCGACGAGCCGGAACGCGATGCCGCGCGCCATGCCCGACAACGCCTCGTCGTCGCGGAGCGCGATCAGCGGCTGGAAGAGCGCCGCGATCTTGCGGTCGATCCAGTGGCCGAGCCGGCGCTTGACCTTCTCGGCGACCTGCGGGTCGGCGTCCTCGTCGACGAAGGGCTGCACCTGGGGCGAGAGCGGGTCGGCGCCGGCGACGAGCTTGCCTATCGCGTGCTCGCCCCACATGAGGCCGCCCTGCTCGGTGACGTCGATCTCGGTGTCGGGCGCGTTGTAGAACTTGTCCGCCCGGAGCGACAGGGCCGGCGCGAGCGCCGCGAGGCCCGCCTGGCGCAGCGTGCGCGCCTGATCCGCGTCGGCCGTCGGGTCGAGCCGGAAGCGGAAGCCCTCGAGCCGACCGATGAACTGGTCGTCGATCGACACCTCGCCGTTTTCCGTGACTGTGGCCACCAGGCTCTCCTTCTGCTTCAACCGGCGCATCAGGACGCTGGTGCGCCGGTCGACAAATCGCTGGGTCAGCTGCACGTGCAGCGCATCCGACAGGCGGTCTTCTACCGCACGGGTCTCGTCACGCCAATGGGCGGCGTCGTCGATCCACGCCGGGCGCTGCGCCACGTAGGTCCAGGTGCGGATGTAGGCGAGGCGCTTGGACAGCGCGTCGATGTCGCCGTCGGTGCGGTCGATGCGCGCGATCTGTCGGGCGAGCCAGTCGGTCGGGATGCCGCCCTCGCGCAGGAAGCGCCAGATCCTGAGGCACAGGCTCGCGTGCTCGCCGAGCGTGACCTTGCGGAAGTCGGGCACCTGGCAGACGTCCCAGAGCAGCCGCACGTCGGCGGCGCTCCCCATCGGCGCGCCGAGATCGGGCATGCCTGCGAGCTCCTTCAGCGTCGCGAGGTCGTCGGCCTCGCGGGCGCGCTGCAGGTCGGGGCGGTTCGGGCCGACCTCGAGACTGGCGATGAGGTGCGCTGGGCTGGCGAAATCGAGCGCCGAGTTGCGCCATTGCAGGCGGGCGAGCGGGCGGAAGCGGTGGGTCTCGATCGCCTCGACCACCTCGGGCTCGAGCGGTGCCGCCTCGCCGGTGACCCCGAAGGTGCCGTCGCGGGTGTAGCGCCCGGCACGGCCGGCGATCTGGGCGAGTTCGTTCGCCGAGAGGTGGCGGTGGCGGCGGCCGTCGAACTTGACCAGGCCGGAGAAGGCGACGTGGCTGATGTCGAGGTTGAGCCCCATGCCGATCGCATCCGTGGCGACGAGGTAGTCGACATCGCCGTTCTGGTAGAGCGCGACCTGGGCGTTGCGGGTGCGCGGCGAGAGCGCGCCCATGACCACGGCGGCGCCGCCCTTCTGCCGGCGGATCAGCTCGGCGATGGCGTAGACGTCCTCGACCGAGAAGCCGACGACTGCGCTCCGTGGCGGCATCCGGCTGAGCTTGCGCGGGCCGGTGTAGCTGAGCCTGGAGAAGCGCTCGCGGCGGAGCATCTGCGGGCCGGGCACCAGGCTCGCGATGCGGGCGCGCATGGTCTCGGAGCCGAGGAACAGCGTCTCGGAGAGGCCGCGGGCGTTCAGCAGGCGGTCGGTGAAGATGTGACCGCGGTCGGGGTCGGCGCAGAGCTGGATCTCGTCGACGGCGAGAAAGTCGGCGCCGATGTCGACGGGCATCGCCTCGACGGTCGACACCCACCAGGCGGCGCGGGCGGGGACGATGCGCTCCTCGCCGGTGACGAGCGCCACGACCGAGGGGCCGCGCAGGGCGACGATGCGGTCGTAGACCTCGCGCGCGAGGAGCCGCAGCGGCAGGCCGATCACGCCGGTGCGGTGGGCGAGCATGCGCTCGACCGCATAGTGGGTCTTGCCGGTGTTGGTGGGCCCGAGTACCGCCGTCACGCGGGCTGCGCCGTCGAATGCCATGCCGTCCCGTTCTATATCGTCCCTGCGAGGCGAGCCTTCAGATCTCGACCTCTCCCGTCATCTTCTCGAGCCGGGACACGGCTTCCTTCACGTTCGGCCGGTTGGGGTTGAGCTTCTCGGCCATGCGCATCGCCTGAAGCGCCAGCGCCGGCTCGTCCATCGTCTCGAACATCGCCGAGAGCCCGCTCAGCGCGCCGAAGTGGCGGGGGTTGAGCGCGAGGACGTGCTCGATGTCGGCGATCGCCAGCGCATAGTTCCCCATCAGGTAGAAGGCGGTGGCGCGCGCGTCCCAGCCCTCGGCGAAGTTCGGCGCGTGGTCGATGAGCGCGGAGAAGTGCTCGACGGCCTTGGGGTAGTCCTCGGCGGCCATCGCCTTCTCGCCGCGCTGGAGCAGCAGGTCCATCGCTGGCGAGCCGGAGTGCGACCAGATCCTGGTGATCTCGGTCTCGACGCGCTCCCAGTCGGGGCGTCCGGGTTCGGCGAGCTCGGCGAAGAGCTGGTCGAGGCGCTTTGCCTGCGCCTCGGGCGACGCAGCCGGGGTTGGCGCGGCAGCAACTTCGGGCGGGGCGCCGGGGTCGGGCGGGGCGGCTTGCGCGTGGCCTGCGGGCGGCATCGCGAGGAGGAGCCCGAAGGCCGTCGCCGCGATCAGTTGAACCTTTTGAAACCCGGCCATGCGCTCTAGATTAGCAGCGCGCCCAGAGAAATCGAGGGCTGCGCGCCATCACACGGAGAAGTTTGCATGAGCGAGATCGTCGATGCCGCGGTCGCCGCGCTGAACGAACGGCTGGAGGGCGGCGGGTTCGACGGCTCCGTCAAGCTGGTGATCGAGGACGGGGGCGCCGTGCTGCTCGACGAAAGCGGCGCCGCGCCGGCCGACGGGGGCGCGGACGCGGACTGCACGCTGACCGCGAGCGCCGAGACCTTCCGGAGCCTGCTCGCGGGCGAGCTCGACGCGACCGCGGCCTTCATGAACGGCGCGCTGCGCGTCGACGGCGACATGGGCGTCGCGATGCGGCTCGGAGCGATCCTGGCCTGAGCGCCCGCACGATGCCCGTGGAGAGCACAGCGGGGGCGCCGTTCTTCGCCGACGTCGCTGATGCGCCCGCGGGCGCATCGGGCTGGTGGCTGACAGCGGCCGACGGCACGCGGCTGCGCGCCGTGGTCTGGCGCGGCGGCGACCGCGGAACGGCGGTGATCTTCCCAGGCCGCACCGAGTTCGCCGAGAAGTACGGCCGCATCGCCGGCGGCTTCGTCGCGCGCGGGCTGTCGGTGGTGGTGATCGACTGGCGCGGGCAGGGGCTGTCCGATCGGCATCCCGGCAACCGGATGCTTGGCCACGTCCACGACTTCCGCGACTATCAGCTCGACGTGGCGGCGCTGATGGCGCTGGAGGCGGCGCTGGATCTGCCGGCGCCGCGCTATCTGGTGGCGCACTCGATGGGCGGCGCGATCGGCCTGCGCACGCTGCTCGAGCGGTCGGAGTTCTGCGGCGCGATCTTCTCGGCGCCGATGTGGCGGCTGCAGATGCGCGCGGCGACGCGGGAGCTGACCAGCAAGATGACCCGCGTCGCCAACCTCGCGGGGCTCGGGGCGCGGCTGATGCCGGGAACGCAGCCGGGACCGACGGCGCTGATCGGCTTTGCCGGCAACGCGCTGACCTCGGACGAGGCGACCTTCGCCTGGTGCGTGCGGCAGATCTCGGCGCATCCGGAGCTCGCGCTCGGCGGCCCGAGCATGCAGTGGACCTATGCCGCGCTGGAGGAGATGGCGCGGCTCTACATCGCGCCGCTGCCGCGGGTGCCGATGCTGGTGATGGTCGGCGACCAGGAGTCGGTGGTCTCGACCGCGGTGATCCGCAGCCAGGTGGCGCGGATGAGCGCGGGCGCGATCCTCGACCTGCCCGGCGCGCGGCACGAGGTGTTCATGGAGAGCCCGGCGACGCTCGCCGCGATCTGGCGGCGGATCGACGGCTTTCTCGCCGAGGTTCCGGCGCCACGCGGGGCGGGCGGCGGGTAGGCGCTGCCGGGGCCCGACGGGACGGCGGCGGGCGCCGTCCCGTGCCCCTGCACCCCAAGGCTCAGGCCACGTCGCTCAGGACGCGCGCCAGGTCGAACAGCCGGCGGCGCTGCGCCTCCGGAATGGCGTAATACGAGCGGACGAGCTCGAGCGCCTCCTTGTCGGCAAGGAGGTCGCCGCGCTCCGGCACGTCGACCGGCGCGTGCTCGGCGCCGCCGGCCTCGGTCTCGAAGCCCTCGAAGAAGAAGCTGATCGAGACGTCGAGCGCCTGCGCAATGTCCCAGAGGCGCGAAGCGCTGATCCGGTTCATCCCGGTCTCGTACTTCTGGATCTGCTGGAACTTGATTCCGACGATGTCGCCCAGCTGCTGCTGGGTCATGCCCACCATCCACCGGCGATGCCGGACGCGCTTGCCCACGTGAACGTCGACCGGGTGCTTCATGGTGCTGCTCTGCTCCATCTGGTGCGTTTGCCTGCCCATTACCATGCATGAACCGTGCCAAGACCGCAGAGCGCCGCGAAAGCCGCCGGGGATGCTCAATCAGGGGTAAAGTGACCGGAATGCGCCGGTTCCGCAGCACAATCAGCGGGAGATCCAGATGCGCCTTGCAATTGCGCGACACAACCTTTCCGTGAATTGCAAAGCTTTTTGCAATTTGCAAACGCCACGAGAGCCGCCGGATTCGCGCGAGACGCGAATTCAGCCGCTCTTCCGGGCCTCGCGCTTGCGCTCGTGCGGGTCGAGGTGGCGCTTGCGCAGACGGATGTGGCGCGGCGTGACCTCGACCAGCTCGTCATCCTCGACGTAGGCGATTGCCTGCTCCAGCGTCGGCCGCGCCGGCGGGGTCAGCACCACCGCCTCATCCTTGCCGGCGGCGCGGATATTGGTAAGTTTCTTGCCTTTCAGCGGGTTGACCTCGAGGTCGTTGTCGCGGCTGTGTTCGCCGAGGATCATGCCCTGATAGACCTGCTCGCCGGCGCCGATGAAGAAGCGGCCGCGGTCCTCGAGATTGAACAGCGCGTATGGCACGCTGGTGCCGTCCTCGATCGAGACGAGAACGCCGTTACGCCGGCCGGGGATCGACCCGCGATGCGGCGCCCAGCTGTGGAACACTCGGTTCAGGATACCCGTCCCGCGAGTATCCGTCAGGAACTCGCCGTGGTAGCCGATCAGGCCGCGCGAGGGCACCAGCGCGACGATGCGGGTCTTGCCGCCGGCGCCGGTGCGCATCTCGGCAAGCTCGCCCTTGCGCTGGCTGAGCTTGTCGACGACGACGCCGGCATAGTCCTCGTCGACGTCGATCGTCACCTCCTCGATCGGCTCGAGCCGCTCGCCGCCCTCGTCGCGGAAGAGGACGCGCGGCCGGCTGACCGACAGCTCGAAACCCTCGCGGCGCATGTTCTCGATGAGGACGCCCATCTGCAGCTCGCCGCGGCCGGCGACCTCGAAGGCCTCGCCGCCGGGAGTGTCGGTGACGCGGATCGCCACGTTCGATTCGGCCTCGCGTAGCAGGCGGTCGCGGATCACCCGGCTCTGCACCTTGTCGCCGTCGCGGCCGGCGAGGGGTGAGTCGTTGATGCCGAACGTGACGGAGATCGTCGGCGGGTCGATTGGCTGCGCCGGGATCGGCTCGGTGACGGAAAGGTCGGCGATGGTGTCGGCGACCGTCGCCTTCGCCATGCCGGCAACGCTGACGATGTCGCCGGCCTCGGCGCTGTCGATAGGCTGGCGGGCGAGGCCGCGGAAGGCGAGGATCTTCGAGACGCGGAAGCGCTCGATCTCGGCGCCGTCGCGGGCGAGCGCGCGGACGGTCTGGCCGGTCCTGACCGTGCCGCTCTCGATCCGGCCGGTCAGGAGCCGCCCGAGGTAGGGGTCGGCGGCGAGGGTCGTCGCAAGCATCGAGAACGGCTCGGCCACGCGCGCGAGCTGCGCCGGGGGCGGCACGTGGTCGAGGATCATCCGGTAGAGCGCCGCGAGATCCTGGCGCGGCCCGTCGAGCTCGGCGTCGGCCCAGCCGGCACGGCCGGAGGCGTAGAGCACGGGGAAGTCGAGCTGGTCCGCGCTGGCGTCGAGCGTGACGAAGAGGTCGAAGACCTCGTCGAGCGCCCGGTCGGGCTCGGCGTCGGGCTTGTCGACCTTGTTGAGCACGACGATCGGCCGAAGCCCCAGGCGCAGCGCCTTGGCGGTGACGAACTTCGTCTGCGGCATCGGGCCTTCGGCGGCGTCGACGAGCAGCAGCACGCCGTCGACCATGCCGAGGATGCGCTCGACCTCGCCGCCGAAGTCGGCGTGGCCGGGGGTGTCGACGATGTTGATGCGGTGGCCCTGCCACTCGACGCTGGTCGCCTTGGCGAGGATGGTGATGCCGCGCTCGCGCTCGAGGTCGTTCGAGTCGAGCGCGCGCTCGACCGTGGCCTGGTTGTCGCGGAAGGTGCCGGACTGCTTGAGCAGCGCGTCGACCAGCGTGGTCTTGCCATGGTCGACGTGCGCGATGATCGCGATGTTGCGGATGTCCATCGAGGGGTGCGTTCCTTGGGGTCGGCGTGCCTTAGTCGCGCACGGGCGGAAACGCAACGGTCGTGCTTTTGCCGCCGCCCGGCGCCGGTGGGTTATAACTGGCTTCGGGTGATCGTCTCGGGGTCAAGGCCTTCGGCGGCAGCCGCGACGGGTCGCATTCCCTTCGCGGATTTGGGGTACACAAATCCGCGCGCGCCTGCCTGCCCCTTGGCAGGCGCGATAGACGCGCCCGCCAGGCAGGCGCGCGCGGATTACCAGCCTTCGGTGCAGCTGCACCCCCCTCGGCCTGCGCGCTCGCGCGCTCCAGCCGACGGCCCGGCGAACGCATGCGTTCGCCTGTCGGGCCGGGAACTCGCGAGGCAGAGCCTCGCTTGTTGCAGTCGTGGTCCATCCGAACGGGTCAGCCGTATATGGTAATCAGATGAAATAGATCCGGTCGGGCAGCTCGTTGGCGCTGCCCTCGGCTCGGGGGAAGTGCTCGGCCAGCACCGCGCCGCAGAGCTCGACCGCCGCAATGAAGCCGTCGGCGACGCGGCCCTCGCGCAGGTGGGCGACGAGGGCGTCGACCGCACCCTGCCAGTGCGCCTGCGGCACCCGGTCGGCGATGCCGTCGTCCGCGATGATGCGCACGTAGTGCTCGGCCAGCGAGACGAAGATCAGGATGCCCGAGCGCTCCGCCTTGCGCGAGATGGCGCGAGTGAAGAACTGCTCGGTCGCGACGCGGAAGGCCATCGCCCGGCGGGTCCGGCGCGGGATCAGGGCGACGCGCACCGGCGGCAGGCAGAGCACGATCGCGAGCGCGAGAAAGGCCGTGACCTGCCAGGTCAGGATGGCGACGACGGGCAGCGCGGTGAGAACGACGAGCGCCCACGGCAGCGTCAGCGCGGCGAGGGCGGCGACGAGGAGCGGCACGGCGCCGCTGTCGGCCGACTGCTCGGCGAGGACGCAGACGATCTCGCCGGTGGAACGGGCCTCGACGGCGCGAA